>JBBQAD010000128.1:0-8489 GCA_038315885.1 Fibrobacteria bacterium
CCTCCGTATCAATTAAATGGTACTCGATACGAATTCCCTTGCGTAAGTTATACTCTTCCAAGGCTAGAATAACTCCCCGAATCAAGGTCTGTCCGATTTCTTCCAGTTCACCGCTCAAGGGAGCCATCAAGGCAACACTGACATAGGCTGCTCGTTCTTTGCTTGCGCGTTTTAAACTTTGCTCAACGCGAGAAGCCTCACTTCGATGGGAAAACTCCTCCATCCAAGATTCATATACAGCGCGAGCCGCATAAATCTGCCCCTGTCTCAAATACAAATCACCGAGTAATTCAATTAAACGGGCTTGGGTTTCTTCATTATTCTCCAAGGCATCGGAGGCATCTTGCAAAGCCAGCGGTGCCAAACCACCGTTTTCTACCAAGTGATACAATGCTCTTTGGGCCTGGGAATGGAGCGATTTACTGTCACTCTTGTTCAGGACTAAGACCAATTCCTCTGCAGCCTCGGTATTTTTTGACCCACGCATTAACAAAATGGAATTCAGATAGGCCATCCTGGGCAGCTCCCGAGAACCTGGGTAGTAACGGCGAAATCGTTCCACCACTCGGGCGGCCTTAGTGTATTCTTTGCTGCGGATGTAGATATCGGTTAATAGAGCTGCGGCCTTCTGAGCCTGTAAGGTGCTACCAAAGCTTTTTAAGAGATGCCGCAACTCATCCTGGGCTTGGGAATACTTCTCAAGCTGATAAACGGATTCGGCTTTTTTAAGTAAAACTTCAGCTTTCGCGTTATCTTCGGCATTGGCACTGTAAACAACTCTCGCCAGCACCATACAAATTGTGATGTATAATACTCTTTTCATGAAATTTGCCCCGGGGATTTGGAAGATTCTACGGCTTTTCGAAATTCGAGATAGAAATGGGTACAAGTGGGAAACCTGTCCTCGGGATGTTTGGAAAGGGCCTTTTGAAAAATTGGCCAAAAAGAAACCGGAAGTTCAGGATTGGACTCATGCAAGGGGGTAAACTCTCCTTTTAAGACCTTTCTGCACAGTTCAGGAATTTTTGAAGCCCGGACAGGAAGATGCCGGGACAGCAATTGATAAATTACCACTGCCAAACCATACTGATCTGATTGGGGAACAATCTGTGAACCTGTCAATTGCTCGGGAGCCATATAGGAAGGCGTCCCCACAGTCATGCCAGTTTGTGTTAACATAATGTCTTCCATCTTGGCAATTCCAAAATCTAAAAGCTTGACCACCGTACCTGTTACATTGAGCATTAGATTCGCAGGTTTCAAATCGCGATGAATGATATGGTGTTGATGGGCATAATCAAGTGCCGAGGCAATTTGTTCGAACCAGGTCAGAACCAGTGCGGGGCTCGGTGTTACATTTTTTTTCATGTAGTCAGAGAGCGTTTGTCCAGGTACATACTCCAAAACCAAAAAGGAGACTGTTCCCAGTGTTCCAAAGTCAAAAACGGTGTTGATGTTGGGGTGATTAAGTGCGCCTGCGGCCTTGGCTTCGAGAGTAAAGCGCTCCTGCACTCGGTCAAAGTGAAGGGAGGCTTCCCGGCTCAAGGTTTTGATTGCCACTGTTCTACCCATTTGCGAATCGACCGCTTCAAACACCTCGCCAGCGGCACCCGAGGCCAGCCGGCGAACCATGTTATACTTGCCCAAACGGAGCAAATTTCCGGCGGCGTCGCGCTCGATTTCGGGATGTCCGGTAGCTAAAGCTCCCAAAGCTTGCTTAGCAGGCGCCAAACCTTGCTGAAGTGATACACCAGGATAACGGGCTGGGGCATTTTGTTGCGAACTATCTGGAACTGAATTTCCTTTGCTTGGAGCATTGAGCGAATTCTTTTTTGCCAAGTCGGGTTGTGCATTCTCTTTCACCTTAGCCGCTTCCCGCTCATTTTCATTTTGCTTTGTAGCAAAATGAGCTTGGGAAGGTGCAACTAGTCGAGGATCGCGCAGTTGCTCACTAGGTGATTTAGGGCTCATTGACGGATTAAAAGTGGCAACAGAAAACTCGCGATTAAAGTTGGATCGGGAATTCCCACTAATTGTGAGTATAACAGTGGAGAGCAAACCGGTAATCAATGGTAAAGCTGGCGGCAACCACCAGTTTGAACCCATCAAGAAAATCAGGGTGAGAAAGGCAAAAAAAAGCATCATGGTCAATCCAGTGCCTGCCAACCAGATTCGCGAATATCCATACAAGAACAGAATAGTCAGAACCAGGAGTTGCAAAATCGCATAGCCCTTGGCAAGCCACGGACTCCAAAGCGGAGACTGTAACATTCTTTGCGATAAAATATTTGAAGCTGCTGCTGCCCAGACCTCTACCAAGGGGCGATTTTTGGCAAACGGAGTGTTATACAGAGCCTGCTGTCCAATTCCTAATCCTACAAAGACAATTCGGTTTTGAAAAACCGCTTTTTCAATTTTTCCATCCAATATATCTCCTGCTTTTATAATGGCGAATTGCTCGGGATGAGGATGCCGAACCAGAAGCGTCCCCCCCTGGCTAAGCGGAATAAACCCTTTGTTTCCTAGCACCAGACCGATTCCTTCTACCATTCGAATTTGATCGGCCGGTAAATCCAATCCTTGGCGTACCGCTTCTAAGGCAAGTCCAGGAAAAATGTGAGCGCCATATTCCGCAATAAGAGGAACTTTCCAAGCCAATTCTTTAGCTTGAGGGACTACAAATCCTAATCCTAAGGCAGGACTCCATAGGCTGCTATCGGGCAAGCTTGGTTCGCTGGCCCTGGAATAAAGAGAAGAATTCATTTTGCTAGACAAGACAGTTAATGCCGAACGCTCTAAAACTTCAGGCAAAATAAATTGTGTACCAGGTGCGGGAAGAGAGTCTGAAACAGTTGCAAACGAATACTGGGCAACTACCGAGTTTCGTTTGATGATGGAGGATAGACTTGAGGAACCAATTTTTAAACGATCGGATTGGGCAGGAGAAAGATCAAGTGTAAGAGCAAGGGTAAGGGGACGACCATCGACAATGTTCGCTGTCAGCCGAGCGATCTGTTCTTTATCCCAAGGCCATCCACCATACTTTGAAACTGTTTCTTCCTCTATTTCAACCAATGCGATGCGGGAGTCTAATTCGGCAGGCCCTTGTATCGATTGATAAAATCCAAAAAGCCAGGAATCTTGTTGTTTGTTAATTGCGGGAAGAAAAAGAATAACAGCTACCAAGGCAAGCACTAATGCCAAGGGAATCCAATGCAGCGGTGGTGAAACCCCGAGACGACGGCCAATATTGCCTTTACCGCCAATCATCAAGGCGAGGGTATCTTCTTTCATTCGCGCAGCAAACCTAAAATAAACTCCTGGTACCGTGAAAATTAATTATTGGTATCCTCCTATTTTTAAACGGATCATTCACCTACTTGGCTAAAAAATTCCTTATTTTGCATAGTCATCAATGAACACGATTTTGAAAAGTTTAAATATTCTCCGAATTGGCTGGCTTGCTTATTTTACCGGGCTACTGACATTCTATAGCATTCTCCCCGCCCAAGACTCGACTAAGTCTACTGAGCTTTTGGGAATTGCACTGTTAAAACCGCAGGTTTTAACCGGAAATCCCGAAGACGTATGGATTGGAGCTGCCATTGAAGAACGCTTCTATGCTACTGGACAATTTTCTTCCAGAAGTTTTAATCCCGATCCCAAGCACTTAGATCAACTTCTGAACTCCTGTCCTTTTGAAAAACAGGAACGCTGCTTTGAACAAATTGGAGAGAAACTAAAGATTACTGTGTTCACTCAAGTCAATATCCGGCAAGATTCTGGATTCTACAATATGGAACAGATACAGTGGTTGCTCAATTCCGACGGCAGTTCTCGGCAGATTAAAACCGCAACGAGTAGCAGACAAGCTATTAAAATGGTTGAAAAGGGCGTTGAAGCTATTTATTCACAACACTTTAACCTGAGCCCGCTGATGAAGGCGCAATTGGAAATGTTTCCAGACACTTCTGTTGCAGCTTATGGATGTTATGCTATCGGTGTTTCTCGCTGGGTGCATCAAGAAGTTAAAGAAATGTTTTATCCCTTGCAAAGAGCTAGCGAATTGGGACCCGGCTTTGCGCCATGGTCTGCAGCCTGGATGTCGAAGGCCTACTTATCGATGGGGAAAACGGAAAAAAGCATTCAAATATTAAATGCAGTTGAGCCAAATAAACGTGATTGGAAGAGTTACTTGGCTTTGGCAGAAGCGAATTTTGCAGCTCATAAGGCTCCAGAGGCACAGGGAAATCTAGTAGAGGCCAAAAAGACTTTACCCGCACCCAATGCGGAGTATGAATATCTGCTCAGTCGGGGATACCAGGCATCGGGCTTTGTATCACGGGCATTGTCACACATTATCGTTGCAATCCATCGTAACCCTTCCGTAATTGCCTATTACCAACTCTTGGGAGAGTTATACGGTTCACGGGGAAATTATGCATCAGCCCTGCCCTATTTTCAACGTTTGATTAAGTTGGCTCCTGACAACAAAGAGCACAAACTATTCTATGGAATGGCACTAAGAGACAACCAAGAGCTTTCTGAAGCGATGGCCGTATTCCGCGAGATTTTGTTGACCCATCCCAAATTTTTTCCCGCCCGCATCAATTTAGGCATCACCTATATGCACCTCGGCTGGCGAGAAAAAGCGCAGCGAAGTTTCGAAATCGGTATTGAACGCAAAGAAGGCGTTTTGGAATCGAAATTGAATTTAGCACTATTAAAAATCGAATCTGGGCAGCTTAAAGAAGGATTACATGAGCTCGAAAAATTGGCTAAGGAAAATCCCGAAGAAGCACTGTTACAGTTGAATCTCGGGCTAACATACCTGAAGACAGGAGCGAAAGTCAAAGCGGAAAAATTTTTAAAGCTGAGTCTGTCTTTGAACGCAAACCAGCCGCAAGCCCTGCTCAGCTTGGCCAGTATTAGCCATGACCAGGGAAAGTCGCGGGAAGAATTCGGATATCTAAGTCGTCTTCTGGAATTGGACCCTGACAATTTGGAAGCCTTAAAAAAATTGGCTGCCAACTCAGCTGAAAGCGGTGAATACAGTGAGGCTGTGAGTTATCTACGCAGCGCCCTGGAACAAAGCGGTTCTGGACCTGAAGAACAAATGCTGCTGGCACGTTACACAGCCAAATTAGGCGAACACGACCAGGCCAGAGAATATTTAATCACCATTCGTGATAAACAACAAAGTGCTCCAGAAATATTATATCAGGTTGCCGAAACATTTTTTGATTTAAGCTTTTATAAGGAGGCTATCGAAATCGCAGAACAACTTTTAGAACGAAACTACAAGACCGGGCGCAATCATTTTCTCCTGGGAAGGTGTTACACAGAACAAATTGTAAAAAACCAGACTCGACGGGTGGATTCACCTAGTCAAGCTTTGAAACATTTACAAATCGCCTACCAAATGCAGGCCGACAGTTGGACATCAAGTTTCGGTCTCGCGCGCTACTATGCAAAAGTAGAACTCAATTACGGAAAGGCCCAGTCCCTGCTGCAAGAATCCGAATCTCTGAAGCCCACTAAACTGGGGCAGCAAGAGATAGAAAGCGAACGACAATTTATTCTTCAAGTGAGGCAGAACTAAATGTCTCTGCGCTTATCACTATTCACTCTTCTTTTTTTGCTTGCCTCCACTGTGTCGACCTACAGTAAACCCGGTGATGCACTCAAACTTTCCCCTCAACCCAGCGTCTATCAAGCACCGTTGTTTATCAAGGTTGACCAAGTTTTTGAAGGTCGTCTGCGCTATCAATTGACCAGCGCTTCCAGTAATCAGACATTAACAGATTCTACTCAGTTCAAAAGCTATCGCGGTGTCGTACGAGTAGAAAAACCCGGCAAATATTTCCTGAACTTTGTCTTGGAAACTCCCCTGGGAGAAGAGATACACTACGGACCCTATGAATATGAAATCCAGGGTAAATCCCGTAGTCTGAAAACAGCACCTTTTGTACAACCCAAGGGTGCTGTTTACATCAAAAAAATTCAAATCCACTTTAATCCAATCAAAGGTGGACGGATCTACTACGCTCTATCGCCTCATGACTCACTGAAAGCCTATCGCGGCGAAACTATCACCATATCGCGAAGCAGTGACTTGCGCTTTCAAGCCCGATATACTGATTCTACCGAATCCGAGTTGGAGACCCAGCATTATATCATTGTGGATGAGAAGCCTAGTCTTTCTTTAACAAATGTGAAGTCTGTTTATAATAAAATCCCACAGTTAAAGGCCCAATTGAAGGGGGCGGAAAAAGGGTATTACACCATTGACCCCTTGGCTGCACCCAGTCAATTCAAGCCGATATCACCTGAAGGCAGTTTTACATTGCCCGAAGGCGATCATATTTTAAGGGCATATGCCGAAAATCAGTATGGGTTGCAATCAGAAATTATTTCGAAGGTGCTTCGTATCGATACCACTGCCCCTGTGCTGAAATATTTTGTCAATATTGGAAAGAAACAAGCTGTATTAGCTTCCAGTGAAGAGGGATCGATACACTACAGTCTCAATAATTCAGAAACCAATCTCCAAAACGCTGTGGGTAGAATTTACACCGCGCCCATTACACTTCCCGAACACGGAATTGTCTACATCCTTTTTTATGCCGAAGATAAGGCGGGTAACCGTTCTGGAGCCCTGCAATTTGCTGCCAGTGCCGATACTATCAAACCCCAGGTAACTGTAACACCAAAATCAGGAGCGTATAACAAGGCCCTTTCCTTGGATTTTCAGTGTAATGAACCTTGTCAAGTCTCTTTTATAAATGGCAACGGCAATCCCCTAATAGGTGGAAAACTTTGGAAAGCCGGTGAAGCTTTGGTAAAAGATCAGGGTCTGAACCTGATTCGCTTTGTTGCGCAAGACCTGGCAAAGAATCAATCAGAGCCACAACTTGTGACTTATCAAATTGATACCCAAGCCCCATTCGTGAGAACACGTAGCCGACGCCTATCGGGCGGCAAGTCCTGGAGAATCGAGTTTGAACTCAATGAAGCAGGCAAAGTTTATTATTCTCTTGATGGCAGAAATCCCGATGTAAACTCAAACCTGTATACCTTAGCTTTTGAAGTTAAACATGGGCAGACTATCCGTTACATTGCAAGCGATGAAGCCGGAAATCAAAGCGAAGTGGCACTAATTGATGAGATACTGAAACCCACTGTGATAGCAGAACCGCCGGGTGGCATTTTCAGTGAAGCCTCCGCCATCCATCTTAAAGCCACCAATGGAGGCACCGTACAGTGGCAAATTAGTTCCGAGGGAACGGGGCTCAAACCTGCCGACTTTCAATTGTATCAGGCCCCGATTCAATTGCCCTCGGCAGGTACCTTTACCATCTCAATGCGAGCCTCTGAATCAGCTTCAAGCTGGGCGAATGTTCGTGAAGAATTATATGTCATCGACCCTGTTCCGCCTCAAGTGGTGCCCTTTGTGAGTTCGGGACTTCGCAGTGATTCCAATATTGTTCTCAATTTTGATGTCTCTGAACCTGTAGAGATATTTTATACCCTCGATGGAACGCTGCCTAGTGAAACATCTAGCAGTGTGGGTTCTGCATTTAAAGAAGATGCCCCAGAGCTGAGCATCCATCGACAAAGCAAATTGATTTTAAAATATTTTGGTCTTGACCGAGCAGGTAACAAATCAGCCATGTACGAATTGGATATTCTCAAACCCCATGTTACCACTATGCCTCCTCCTGGTCTTTACAATTCCATACTAACGGTCAAACTGAATAGCCAGCAAGGTAACACTATTTTTTATGCTAATGATTCCAGCCAACTAATTCAGGCTCCTCTGGTATATAATGAACCCCTGGTACTGACTAAAAGTTCAAATCTCTGGTTTTATGCCCTCGACCCGACAGGCTTTGCGGGTGTACGGCAACGAGCAAGCTTCAAATTGCAGTTTCCGCCCGAAGCTACCTTCAATATTGACAAACCTTTTGCCAAAGTGGGTAAAGAGTTGCAGCTAAATGCCAAATTAAGCGCCGATGAAGAAAGCCCAAAAGATCAGTTACAATTCAGATGGGATTTTGACTCCGACGGCAACTTTGATACTCCTTTTAGTGCTTCTCCACTCTCAAAAACCAGATATTCGAAACCCGGCATTTACCAGATCATTCTGGAAGTAAAAGATGGCGATAAACAATCCAACCAAAGCAGCCAGGAAATTCGGATACAGCCAGACTGCCCCTCTGACATGGTCGCGTTCAGTTCACCCAAGCAAGCCTTTTGTATCGATCGATATGAATGGCCTAATGAAAAAGCAAAAGTTCCCTCCAACAATTTAAACTGGGCTGAAGCAGCCATGATGTGTTCTGATAAAGGGCGCCGTCTCTGTAAAGCAGATGAATGGCAGGCTGTCTGCGAAGGCCATGCTTCCCAGCATTTTAGTTATGGACCCATCTTTGAATCAGGACTCTGTAATGTAGATGGAGACAAGGCGCTAGCCTCTGGAACACTGG
>JBBQAD010000389.1:0-3976 GCA_038315885.1 Fibrobacteria bacterium
CATTTGATTCTGCTTTAGCTTATACTCTCCGCCCAGACCGGCTTTCCAGGGAAGCTTCATTTGTTCGGATGGAAGGTCCTCCGTAGACACTGATTGAAGACCTCGTCGAGTTTTGGTTTCTAAATCAGCAGAAGCTTGAAAAAAACTGCCCACACTGAAATCTCTTTGCCGATAGGTCATAGAAAAGGCCGGATACCAGGCTTCACGGCGAATAATGGTTGTATCAGAAAAATTTGATCCAAATTCTAGGTCTGGAATGGGTGGATTTTCGTTAAAATTTAAATCGTAGATGCTTCGTTCTTGACCTAAAACTCGATGAAAGGCGACAGCCAAGGCCAATCGTCTAATAGGAGCATAGGCCCAGTAACCCAAAATTTCAAACGCACCGCCCTCAGATTGAACTTTAGGTTGCGGGAATACCTTTTTTTCAAGTGAGGAATACTCAAAATGATGATCGAAGCGCTGGTAATATTCTGCGCCCAACTTACCCAAGAATCCCAACTGAAAATCGAGAGCCAACATGGGAATTGCGGTCGAAGTTAACCTATTCGAGGTTCTATTATCCTGTAAATAATCCATTTCTGTTTCAAAGACTGCCAGAAACCCGGTACTCTTATTAAATGCACTTCGCGAAGGATTGAAATAACTTGAACTTCGGTCGCCCACACTGGCTAAGCCCGCAGAGCCTAGTGCTTGTTCTCGGGCGTTGCGGGAATTGTTTTCCATTCCCAGGCCAACCACATTCAAAGGTGAATTACCCGCCTGTGTAACGGTGGTCATGAAAAGAAACAAGACAATCAATTGGGGGAAGGCAGACATTCGATAAAGGGAATTCAAGGGATTAGTTCCTTACCTGATAGAGATACAGGCGTACATCCACATATAGTTGGCCATTCTCAAGTACAAATGGAATTGTTCCAAAGACCGGGTAACTCAATGTTACATCTCGTTCAAGCCCGCTGGAAACAGGAATGACTTGCAGTGAATAATCAAGATTTTTTGAATATGTGCTTAAATGACTTCGATTGAGTAATTCTTGAAAATAATGGCGGGTTCGCAGGGTAAGTTTCTCAGATCCTTTTTCAATAAGCAATTGGGGATTTCGAGCCACTGATTCGTCAGGACGATTGGAATTGGGAGAGTAATTAAAAACAGGTTCATAAAAATCCCTAGCATTGTTGGATAAGCTCAGGGAGAAACGTAGTGATACGATAGCTAAATCGTTATCTGCTTCGATTCGGTAATAAATGTTTGCGAGTCCTTTGATTTCCGTCCGTTCGCCAATTTTGGATCGGACAGTATCTTTCTTGGTCGTGTCTGATTGTTACGCAAATTCAAATTGGGCCCCATTGCCAAGATCAGCGAGGTACCGAATAAGTAAAGTATCAGTTTGACGATCATTAATTCCAGTTTTTTTTAGAAGTGGATATTTTTCAACTCCCGCTCCTCGATTCACTGTGATTTGAATATCCTGGCCTTCGACGGAATTGGAATCATATCTCCATTTCGCGTAGGCTTGAATGGCAACATCTCCTTCGATTGAAATACTGTCTGCCTGCAAAGGCAGACTTAGCTCGGCATAGGGAATGAAGTAGCGGGAATCCCAAGTTTTGCCCGGTTTGGCGTTGGGGAATCGAAGATTTAGTGCAGTACTGATTCGATGTAAAAGGCTGTCGCGGTTTATTTCAAATAGCAACGAAGTGACCTTACCCGTGCTAAGTCCCGCCTTCGGTGCTTCACTCTGAATTACAGTGTTAATTGCTCGGACATCGCCGGCCATCAGATACAATGGAACTACCTGATTTTCTGCAAAGGCGTTTACAAAGGCATTTAAGTTGCTTCGACGCAGGTGGGGTTGAAGATTCTTCTTGGCCTTAGTATCATATTTTCCGATAAAGCGCAGCATCAGGTCGCTGGAATCCACATTTTCCATGGCGAGGTTAAGCATGACAAATTGTCTTCGGTGCTTATCTCCCAGCAGATGCTTGCGCAATTCCTCCAACTCCAGTTTAAGTGTAGAATCTCCGACGGTATAGTAAGAAATGAAGGATGTATCACCATTGGCTAAAATTGAAATTTTACCCTTTGAATCCCTGACGGTATCTACCTGCTTTTTTACAGTGCTGCGGAGGTCAACCCAGATTGATTCTCTAGCGACTTTTAAGTTTTGAAAGGTTATAAGGGAGTCTCGTTTGTCTACAAAGCGATAGGCTAGATTTCGGATATCATTTTTCCAGGTATCAATATTTTGTGTATCAAGGGCACTGTAGCTATAGTATTCGGCTATAAATAAGGCTGAATCCAGACTATCTGTAAAAAGAGTTTTCGATCCTCCCTTATCTAGACTCCGGATTAAGGAAAGAATTAAGGAGAGCGATCCGAAATTTGAAATGCTGTCGGTGAATGTGCTGTCAGAAATAGCGAAGGCCATTCTAGCCTGGGATTCAAAACTTTGAAATTTTCCAAGAGGCCAGCTTAGTTCTCCGAGACGATTGTAGGGCAGATCAACGGTCCAGAACGTATCGACAGGAAGATGGCTGAGATAAATTGAGTCTAAGGGAGGAGCATAGATAAGCCCTTGCTCCTCTAAAAAGCCTCCCCCGCTATGGTTGGGACCGTCTGAAATACACGAGAATAGACAGAGCGAGAGCACCAGCAGATGCAGGTGGAATCCTCTGTTTGCCGCTCTGTTTGTTGTAAACGGGGCGATGTTTGAACGAAATAGAACCGAATATTTTGAAAACAACTTCATACCTGGAAAAAGGCGAGTGCAATATAGCAAAAGCGAAAAGAGGGGTCATGTCAGGAAGACTTTCTTGCTAAGCTATTTTTTATGCTGACTCATATACTGATTCTGGAGACCTGTAATGCAAAACCAAAACTCATTCCAAGCCCACTTTAAATCCTTTGAGTCGGGGAAGACTTATCCGCTGGATTCCATTATTTACCGCGATGACTCAGGAGGACTTCTAGAGGTAGAACACAACGTAGAAGCCTTGAAAAAACTTACTGGACAAGAATGGAGAAAACTTTTTGAAGAGCGCAGTGGTAGCCATCAGTGGCCATATGCTTCGGGGGTATGGGGCAAAAAGGAATGGGTCCTTCCTGAACTCCCTGAAGAAGACATAGTATCACTGAATGAGGGTTGGACAAATCTTTTTTTTGCTAAACGGCTGGGTCAACACCTAGGTTTGAAGGATCTGTGGGTCAAATTGTGCGGCAACAGCCATACCGGTTCTTTTAAAGATTTGGGACTCACTGTTTTGGTCAGCCAGGTCAATCACATGCGCCGCATGGGAATACCCATCAAAGCTGTGGCCTGTGCATCAACTGGGGATACATCGGCGGCCTTGGCTGCTTATGCAGCAGCAGCGGGCATTCCTTCTATTGTGTTTCTTCCAGGGGGAAAAATTAGTGTCGCGCAATTGATACAACCGATTTCACATGGCTCCCTTGTGCTTTCCTTAGATAGCGATTTTGATGGCTGCATGAAAACAGTGCAAGCTGTTACAGAAGACAAGAGCATCTATCTTGCAAATTCCATGAATTCATTACGATTGGAGGGTCAAAAGACCATCGCAGTGGAAATTTGCCAGCAGTTTGGCTGGCAGGTTCCCGATGTAATCATTATTCCCGGGGGAAACCTCGGCAATGTATCAGCCCTTGCCATGGGATTTGATTTAATGTTGAGTCTGGGACTTGTGGATAAAAAACCAAGAATAATTGTCGCACAGGCAGAAAACGCCAACCCCCTGTATCAAGCTTATCAAAATAATTTTTCCAGCTTTACACCGATGGCGGCCAAAACAACGCTAGCCTCGGCAATTCAGATTGGAAATCCAGTGAGTTATCCCAGAGCGGTGCGGGCTTTAAAAAACTATTCAGGGTCGGTGTATCAGGTCTCAGAGAAACAATTGGCAGATGTAGCACATTTGGCAGACCAAACAGGATTGTATTGCTGCCCCCATACCGGAGT
>JBBQAD010000027.1:0-13728 GCA_038315885.1 Fibrobacteria bacterium
AGTCGTTATTGGGACCGATTTTACTCTCGTCGAAATTATTCTGGTAACTTCCCCCGGTATACCAAAGAATGGCCCCGTGTTGGTACTCACCCAGACATTGTAGCAACATGGCTCCTACGGCCAAATCTAACGAATGATGATCCTGGGTCCAGGAAATCGCTGGAACTGCGGAAACTTGATAACCCCAGGAATTGGGGCCCCAATGACGATAGGCCAAACCGTATCCCCCGATCATACCCGCGCCCAGACCGATATTGTGAGTTTCGCGGACTCGTGGTGGGGAGCTAAGCCCTGAAGTGTCAGAGATGGACTTCGCCAAGGTCTCGGCTTGGATTCCGCTACCTAATACCATCAGACCCAGACAACAAAGCAGCGAACCCGCCTTTGGCAGTCGTCGAAGTGCGAGCGCGCCGAAGCGATTGAAGTTGGCTAGAGGAATCGTAATCACCTAGAAAACACCTGCTTAGTTCGATAAGAAAGTGAAATGAGAGAGTTAAAGTACAAACAAATGTAATCACCCATTAATGAATCCGGAATCAATAAATCAGGTGCTGGCCCAGGGTATTGCCCCACCTCTCTGAACCCGTATTCAAGCGGAGGCTTTGATTTTTGTTAGGCCTTATGCTTTTGACAATATTCAGGCCTATCACAGGGAAAACGGTGTGTCTTCGATCTGCTGCCCGCCGCTCTTTATCAGTTGGAATAAGCAGTTGGAATAATAGCAAGCAATCTTCCAGCAACATTTCTTCTGTAACCTGGCACTGATAAGCCAAAGAGAAGGTTTTCTGGAGTAATCACCTGTATTTTTTTTGCATTGATTTGAACTGTAATAGACGAGCCCGTGCTGAATGAAGAACTAAATCGCTTTGTTAAAGCGTTTCCTGAATAATCTTTAACACCCTCGACATTAATTGTGTAGGTAGTGTTCGGCAGAAAATCTTTTTCAGGATAAAAACTGACGATTCCAGTTTGTACTGAATAGTATCCATTAACGACCGCACCGCTTTCAGTTTGGATCTTTATAGTTTCGCTTCCAATGGACATTGGATCGATTTGATCGGTAAAGGTCATTCCGATTGCTGTAGTTAAGGCTTGTCGAGTAGCTCCCTTAAGGGGGGATATCATGTTGACGGAAGGCGCCGTTCGATCTGGGCTTATTGCATGAGGAAATAGTGTTACTCCATGGCCGTGATCATCACCGGCAGTTACCATGTTACCAATCACTTGCACAAAGTCTAAATCTCCATCAATAGGAGGTACGTAGGTACCCACAAGTTCGCCATCGCTTATTTTAAATTTCAGCACATTCCCGCTGTTGCCAAAAAGCACATAATCATCCTGAACTACCATGTAAGCCCCCTTGAAAGTTGAATTAGTTGACTTCCCGTAAAGATGCTTTGGCTCTGATGGAACGGAAATGTCATAGGCTTGGTAAGCGCCGTTCTCGGCTGTAAACATTTTATCACCATTTACCATGAAACTGTATTTCTTGTTTTTCGGAGTCACAACTGACAGTAATCTGGGATTTAGTGGATCGGAGTTTTCGTAAATAAAGACCGGGCGGTATTTGGAATTTTCTTGCACGTATAGGATGTTTCCCACTGCCAAAACCTCTCCGGCGGCTTCCATGCCTAAATCACTGCCCGAAAATCTTTTCTTGAATTTCGGATTCTCAGGATCAGCAGCATCCACGATATAAAACCCCCCACCAGGGCCTCCTCCAACGTAGATGTATCTTCCCTGCCAAAAATTCCACCAGGCCCCATTATAGTCTCCATTGGGTATTCCGGGTAAATCGACCATAGCTACAATTTTAGTTTTGTTGATATCACTCCAATCTCGAATAGCGATCCCCTTACTTTGAAGTGTTGCTGCATAGATTTTCCCATTTCTGTTTGAAATTGAAATTGCATGCTGTTCCCGACTTCCCGCATGATCGCCATCGCGCGCGACCATTTTTGGTTTTTTCGGGTCACTAATATCAAAGAAGACCCACCCGCCCGAGCTGCTTAGCAGAGGAGCAACTAAGTACCCGTGCAGCATCATCGTTCCATAACCGCTTCCAGCCTTAGTGTAATCTGTGACGCCATCAGGCACGAGATGTCCAAGAGTTTTAAACAGTTCATTTTCCCCAAAAGTTATTGCAGGCACTCCTGGACCTACCGCAAGCACAGGAAAATAAAGCAATCCTATCAAAACAGTTAGAATCTGATATTTCATTTTCATTTATCCTTTTTATTGTAGTGTATTTTTCTACCCACTAAATCCCAATTGGTTCTTAACCAATTGGTTTGAGAAAGCGCATTTCTTTGTTGAATCTCGTTGCCACCCGGTTTTTTTTCCAAGGACACTACATCATCAGTTTTTCCTTCGAGTTCGAGTAAGTATTGAATGAGATCATCGACTTCTCTTTCAGAAAGCTGAGAAGTGACTCCGTGGCGATCTTCCAAATTTTGTTCAACAAGAACTTCTCGTAGGCTAGACGCAGAGCCATCATGTAAGAATCTCTTTTGATCCCAAATCCCAATCAAAGTGGGAGTGTCTATGCCTGCTAAATTTGGGGAACTTTGTAAACATTCTTTTTTATTTCCTATCATCGGGGTCGAACAGGAATCTGCAAATTTACCAGATAGTCTATGGCCGCTGGATAGTTTTTGCGTTCCGACGTTGTGTAATAGACTCCCCTCCTTTGTGATCCAAGACCGTGCTTCCCCAGGAATATTTAATGCAGATTTGGGAAGCAGTAGCGCTTCGATGTTTTCGTTTTTTCCTTGTTTGTAACTTAAAGCCACTTCCCACAATTTTTTTCGGTTGGAATCCATTCCTTTACTGTCTGTAAAGCCAGCACCCGAATGACACTGATAACATCCGACTGTTTCTCGATTAAATATGAGCTGCCCGCGAAGCGCAGAAGCTGTCATTCGTCCATCTGTTTCACGGAGTGGGCTTTCTGGAAATTCTAAAAGGGACTGTAGATACTTTTCTAAAGCATCTAATTCTTTCGATAATCCCTTTTTGCTTTTGCCGAGGGGTTGATTCACCTTTTCAAAATCTTGGTCGGAGAGAAAACCGGTACCACTTTGTGGACCTCGAATGTCATGTTCAAAGTCTTGAATTTCGTCAAAATTTGCCGACCAATGAAGTGGTCCAGCTCCTCCCCTGCCTTTCAAGGAAATGGTTCTGCGTAAGCCTTCACCACGATTGTGAAAGTCCCAGACGCGCCCATCACTGTCTCCTTCTAAGTGACAACTGGCGCAGCTGATATATCTGTCTTTACTCATTCTTGGATCGGCGGAATTGTAAAAGATTTTTTTGCCTGCTAGAACTTCGGGTTCCAAGATTTCATGTGTAACGGTCGAGATACGTTTTAGAACGGAGAGAGTATCCACACCTAAAGGTTTGGACGCATCGAATACTATCATTTCGCGAGAGAGAAAAAAATGGACCCAAAGTAAACTATCCTTGTGAGAAAGGACCATCCCATCAGGGCCCAGGGGGATATTGCTACCCTTTGGTCGCCACTTAGGAGTACTTTGCGGAATTGAAGTGTTTACATAATCAATAGAAGACGATCCTAAGGCGCAAGCAAATGCGTGTGTTCCATCCCTAATAAATACCACAGATCGTTGTAGATTTGCATCGTTAATGTCAACGCGGTCGTCCATGTTTTCGGTGCCAGAAGCGACATCTATTTTAATGATCTGGGTTCGAACCGTTGTTTCAAAATTTGGAATCGTGCCTTCATTCCAAAGTCCACGCTCAGTATTGTCTTTGGCACAACTGATCCAGAGAGTCTTACCATCGGGACTCATAGCCAAGTGCTGAAGATAATTGGGTACGCCTCGAGATTCGTCCTCCCCATCACTGCCCTCAGTGGGAAGGAGGGAAATTGTTTTGATCTTTTTCAAAGGTTGAATAGTCCATTGCGTTACTTGCCCTTCGTTCGCAGGTGACAGAAACCGCGCAACAAAAAGAGTCTTTCCATCGGGTGCGAGTAACATCGCGCGGGGTGAAGGCCCAGTCTCTACAAGTTTTTCAATCTGACCATTTTCTGTCTTGATTTGGATGAGCTGGCCTGTTGCTTCCAATGAGAGTATTGCACTCCTACCATCGGGGGTGAACAGGACACCATAAGGTTGAGAAGCTCTGGGTAATTCGAATGGAGCGAGCAAGGTCATTTCCTTCGCCTTGTAACGTTGAATAGCATGACCGCCATTGCAAACAATCCAAATTTCACCATTTGGGTGAAGGGCGATCGAGCGAGGTCCGCGCAGGGTCGGGACTTCTTCGATTTTAGTTTTTGTATCAATATCGATGATGGAAACTGTATTATTGTCGGGATTGATACACCAGATTCGACCATTTAGGGAATCGTATACCATGGTCTCGGTTTGTTTCGCCTTTTTTTGAAGGATATGGGGATACACCTGCAACTGTTCTGTAAAGGAGACTAGCTGCCCATCGGGGAATTCGATTTTTGCTGTTACAATTGGATAGCCCGGAGAGGCATAATTTATTTTTATGGAATTTGAAGACGATTTCAAAGTGAAACTGGAATCATTATTCAGCCTCCAAGAAATAGACTTGATGGGATTCGAGTTACAATTGGCTTTTAAGACATTGGGTATCCCAGCAATCACTTTTGTCGCGGACTCAATTTTACACAATGGCTCAGCTGCCGCAGCCGGTGTAAAAAGACTGGCCAAAAACAATCCTATCAAACCAATTGACGCCCGGGTCGAACGAAAACACTGTGGTTTTGCGATAACCCTATGGCAGAATATCAATTTCACCAGATCTTTCATTTAATCTGGAACTTAAACGATTCGATTTTTAGGATTTCCTATTTAGACTATTTTATATCATGTAGAGTGCATAGAATGTAGGGTCCTGTTTTGAAAAAATCTCAAAAATCCCCAAATAAAAATGTCGAAGTAGGAACTGACTCAAGCGTAGCTGTAGCCGTAGATGAAACCGACTTGGTTCGTCTCAGAGACTGGATACAAAGGTGTAATCCAGGTAGTCTGGGTACTATTGAAAACTGGGCCGCGAAACTGGGACGCGGTAAACCTGGGACCACCCGGTTCATGAAAATTTTGCGCACAGAAGGTGTCGTTCAATTTGGACGGGGACTTTCTTTACGGAAACCCTCAGGCATTGAAGTCTTAGCTAGCAATGAGAACAGCAAACCATCGAACCTAGTACGCGACCGTAGTCTCTTTTTGGTTTCGAAAATCCAAGAAGAGATTCAAAGCGGCAACTTTTCTGCAGGGGAGAGCTTACCGAAATCAATCTGGTTTACAAATGAATATCAAATCAGCCCAAATACTGTATCACGAGTCATGCTCCTTTTGGCCCGGGAAAATTTGATCTACAAAAAGGGCCGTCAATGGATTGTTGGTAATCCCCAAATTGGCGCAGAGCAATGGAGAGACAAAGTAATTCTTCTATTCTGTACTCGATTGCATACATGGAGGTCGCTGACAACTTCACCTAGAACCATGGGATTCACTCACAGCTTGGAACATGAGGCAGATAAATTTGGTGTACGCTTGATCCCCGTTTTTGATACACAACCCGGGAAAACTTTTGTGGGAACTCAAGGGAAAAGGTCTATCGGCCAAGTGATTCAAGACTTGGGAGAACGATATTTGGGAACCATTTGTGTAGAACCAGTTGAATATTGGAAAGACCCGAAAGAGTGGGTGCAGTTTTTGACCCGTTTTGGTCCAGTGACACATTTTGATCCGCACAACAAGGTCATTCCCGAATTGCTTAAAATTCATCGATACAAGCGGGTTCACTTTTTCGAGCCACCCTCAATTGATATTTGCCGGGATTTTCTATTGGAAAAGAAAGCTC
Organism: Fibrobacteria bacterium; assembly: GCA_038315885.1. Lineage (GTDB taxonomy): Bacteria > Fibrobacterota > Fibrobacteria > UBA11236 > JBBQAD01 > JBBQAD01. The sequence continues at coordinate 5,863 of JBBQAD010000027.1, forward strand.
GAAAAATTTCATTCGTATCACCTCTTAATCAAAATTGGGCAACGCGAAGAGGACAGGCTTTGGCGAAGAGTTTCGCGAAAAATTTTACTAGCAGAGTAGGTCCTGAATTTCATTTTGTTGGTCCGATTGATTCACTGCCATTCACAGATTCAAACAAGGTAAAAGAAAAATTGGTGGATCAGATAAACAAGCTGGCGAGAGATTCTAAACCGTTTCGAGAAATACTACTTCATTCTGCAATGGTGATTACGAAACGGAACAAAAACTTAAAACAGTTATCATCTGAATTACAAAATAAAAATTATGGCAACATTTGCATGACGCTGGCAGAATACTTTTCAAGTAACACATTACACAAAATCCCAGATATTGAAGAAGAAACCGCCTGGGTCATTTTTTTGACTCCATTGTTGATCTATTTAACTGTAAACATAAATCCCGATTGGCTTGTATTTCCAAATGATCAGATTGCAGCTCATGCCCTTGACTGGTTCATGTTTATGGGAATTGAAAAAAAGCAAAAATTCAAAGTCTTATCTTTTGACAATGATTTGCGGTATCGAGGCTATCCCATGGCAACAGTAGACTTTGGCTTTAGAGCACTAGGCTATCGCGCGTTTCACTCTTTAGCCAAAATTGTATCTGTGGGATCCGAGGGCATGCGAAATATTTCAGCGAAACCAAGAATCATCGAAAGGGCGTTTCGTTAGAAAACCCGTGATACAGTCTCTTAACTAAGTTTTAATATTCCAATTGTCAGAGGCTTCATTTAAGAATTTCAGAAATTTTATTCCAAAGTATTTCGATGTACTACAGATTATCCCGGGGCGCGCATGCAGCTACCTCCGGGCTCCGATGAGAATGGAACAGTTAATGCTGAAATCAGTGGACTATACGATCAGCTGACTGCTTAACTCCTATTAGTCCCGAATCCAAATCAGACTGCTGTGCTTTAATCCGGGAGCTTGGATGCGTACAATGTAATTCCCAGGGCGCAAATTTTCTGCCAAGCTTGTTCCCACTCCTAAGTGTAACGATTTATTGCTGATCATTTTTCCATTGGCTGAGATAATCTGAACCTTTGCATCAAGTGACTCATCAACAGAAGCGATGATAGAACCTTGAAAACTGCCTATCGAAAGACCCTTTGGTCCTACTTCGAACAACATCGGATTACGCATTGAAAGAACAGGTTCTCCTTTGGGGGTAATCTCCACAAAGCAAACTTTACCCATATTGGTACGGATTGCCTTGTCATCTACCGAAAGTCCTTTATCATCTGCATCCTGCCAAACATTGGTGATGGTCAATTTACCGTCTTTAACTGTTACATCTTTAGTTCCCACTATAACCGGATTGTCGAGAAAGGCGGTATCGTTAACAACAAGCACATCTTCTGCTTTAATTCTGTGTACATGCTGCGTTGTAATACTCGTCCATTGGCCAACATCATATTTTGGATCGGGATCTCCTGCACAGAGGCGCACAGTATAATCACCATTGGGTACTTCCGCTTCCCAGGAATAAGTTCCCCAACCTTTATTCCACGGAGGGGAAAATTGTACTCGAAGTGGAATAAAAGTTGCTTTGGCACCCCAAACATCGGCATTCACTGTGCGGGCCCGGCTATGTCGACTCCCTTTTACCCAACCATACTTGTAACCATTTCCTTTGTCATCAAAGCTACCTCCATTATCCTTGAGGTAGCCATCGGTCCCATAGCCTCCGGGGCCAAAGTTAACGTGCAGGGCATTGGTAACATGGATGATGGCAGAACTGGTGAGGGAAGCAGCTGTTGCGACCACCTTTGCTTCACCCAGTGTTGCTCCAGCAGTAAATTCAGAAGCTCCCAGTGTACCACCACCTTGTGATGAAAATGAAATACTTGGTTGAGGGCTCATCACAAAATCATATTGATCGCGAACTATGGCAGTGAATTTTTGCTTTGAACCCGGTTTCAATAAGGCCAATGAAGGCTGGATTTTAATTGACGTCGCAACTGGCTTATCAATTACAGTCATTTTTACCGGCCACGAATGGATCTCATTACCTTTGCTTGAGTGTAATACTGCCTTGACAACCTGCTCGCCTAATTGGGCGGGAGTCCAAGCGACTTCGTAGGGGCTTGAAGTGGAAGACCCAATGGACTGCGTCCCCACAAAAAATTCAACTTTGGAAATGGACGAAGCATCATAGGTTTTCGCCCAAGCTTTTAGTTTGGTTTCCATTCCTTTTACGGGTCGTCGTGTGGCAAAAGGCATACGCATAAAGACGTCAGCACCCGCACTGCGAATGATAACGATATTATTTCGGGTGGTAAGATTTGTTCCGTTGGTTAGTGTAGCAGTGGCGAAAAAAGCATGACATCCAACCGCAAAATTTTTGGAAGTATAGGTTATGTCTTCATTTGGACCAAAGACGGCTAGCGGAACATCGCCATCCCAAAGGGTGATTTCTTTATACGGCTCTTTGGGTTTACTCGCGGATGCTGTGATGGGGATTCCATAACTGAATGCACTTGCAAAACGATTCTCTTCCATGCTCGGGCTATTCATATTAAAGTCATTATTGCCACTTATAAAAGCACGCCAGGTGCGAGCAATGTATTCATTGGGAGCCCACATACTGTTATACAGGTTGCCAGAGTAACCAGATACAGGGGCAATTTTTCCATATTTGGGAAAACTATCGGTAGCAAAAACCAACCAGCCCTCTTCTTCCGCAATACGACGGGGCTTTGCATCTAATCCTTCCGACTCAAATGGGTAACTTTCCAAAAAAACTTGCTGAAAAAAGGGGTGCATCATGACTTCGGAATCGCTCCAATCATGCACACCGGAGGGTTTCATTGCCATTAAGTAGCTCGCTCCACTGACCCGGCGAGACATGGCAGGCTCCAACATTTCATGGGGAAAATCTCTCCAGCTGGTCATCAGCAAAGTGGGAACATAGATCTGCGGTTCAGACGAGGAGCCGCCTGCGCTTAAGTGAACGATTGCCAAGGCAAGTGAACGATCCGGGGCAGCATCGCTAGCTTCCATGGATTTTCCATTACCCGCTGAATGCCCATAGCCGATAAACATGGCCTTACCAGTCGACTTAAAGGGAGTGGCACCAAAGCGCATGGCCCCAAGCAAATTCACCATTCGTGAATTGGGTTCATCATCTGCAATCAAATACCCGCGAGGAGTAGTCACACCGGAAGGTTTCCATTCAGCGTTTGCTATAGAAAGAATGCTTTTTAAAAAAACAAGGAGAAAAAGCGTTCTAGCTGGTTTATACCATCTAGTTACAGTGAAACCGAAATTGGAATTCGATCGATACATAATTATCCGTTTCTGCATTGACTGGGCTGAATTTTTAAAGTTTGAATAATCGTTAAATGCAAAGCTTTCCAGATCACAGGATCCCCCCCAGAGCAATTAGAGATATCCGTGATATCAATTGTTAAAGACGAATGGCTGGTATTTTAATAAGCCAAGGTCTATTTCTGAAAAATAACTTATCCACTCCTCAGAGTTTTCGCTGGCCATCTCTAACAAAAATCTTCGAAAACAGCTCTTTTTAGCGAAAATAGGCGAAAATAGGCGGGAAAAGTTTGAGAAATTTAAAGGATTATTCGTGGCTGACAAAAACCCCCCTTAGCGGTGTACCCGGAACACAAAGCACTTTCAGTCTAATTACTCCAAAATCTCCCCAGTGATCAAATGAAATTTGTTTTTAGAATCTTTTAGAAGTATTAAAGCTCCTGAATTCTGGGATGGAAAGTTGAAATATTGTCCAGAAATATTTTTTCTGGAATAAATTTTTGATAAACTTCCAATTCTTGTCGTCGTATTATTCACGCTCACGAGTCCACCCTTTGACTCAATGTGGGCTTCACTTGCTGCAGTAATCTTTCGACCCTTATAAGTCACATTGTCAAAGCGAAGATTCCAACCCTTCGCTAACTCTCCTTCTTTGGTCTTATCTTCAATCCATTCCACGTTTTTCAAAAATATTTCAGCCGTATCACTGGGGCTTTTGCTGATTCGGATAAACTGATTGCCATTGTTCTTCAAAGCCCATGATCCTTGGCCTGTTGGATCATAAATATGCAGCTTGTCGATGTATACATTCTCAATGGTGAAATTTTTAATACGCGTAAAAGTATTTCCAAAATTTACGCCCAAGATGGTGCCTTGGGTTTGCACGATATATAAATCCTTGATTTGCAGGTTCACGATTTCGGAGAGACCCACGCTTGCAGACGGCGACCCTTGGGGAAAGATGGCTGAAGTATAACCTCCACGGGTCTGATACAATACTGTTCGCAAAATTTTACAATCCTGGGTGGACTTATCCCATCCCGGAACGATGGCATTATCAGAAGACATTAAAAAACAATCCGTAGCGACCGCTCGGTGACAACCGCTATAGACCAGGGCATCGCTGGTAAAATAATCCGACAGGGTTTTAACATTGTTAATGGTGATATCGGAAGCATCCACACCGCGAATGACAATCTGATGAAGATCAAGATAATAGCCCTGATCGGGAGTGTAATCAGGAAATTTGTTATTAGTCAATAAGAATCCGTCTAACCTTATATTGTTACAATTGTTTTTTACCAGTAACTGATGCTGGTAGCGTCCCTTATAATAGGTGACAATCACTCCTGGTCCCATAAGTGTTACATTCTTTGCTCCTTGCTCTACAATTATTCTAGCATGCAGTACCGCACCAGGACTTAAATAGTGGGTCTCGCCGGATTTTAAGACGAGTTCATCATTGGGAACATGGGTAACCCCGGCGGCATATACAATCGCTCCTTTTGGAATCGCTGGAACAGGTGGATCGCCAAATACCAGTACCTCACGCTTTACGTCACCATCGGCCCTAACAACTACTTTGCTTTTTTGATATTCCTTTAATACAAAACGCAGGCTTTTTTCATTGATTCGCGTAGTCAAAATTCCATACTTCTTGGGTAACACTTCGGCTTGTTGATAAGCTTTTGAAAATCGGACTTCAATGACACTTGAGTCTTTAAAGGCGAAAGCCGCCACGGGTTTTTCGCCATCTGGAACAAAAAGATTCAGTTTTTTCCCATCTGCAAATACTTCAATATCCTGAGCTATACCCAAACCGCTGGGAAAGGGATATACGCTCATCACTTCGGAAAATACGGACTTAGCGTACAAAATAAAGCATATCACTATCCATTGATGCATTGAATTCCCTTATTCCAACAACAAACCTTAGAGGCTTAAGCTAACTATATCAGAAAATTCAGTTATTGGGCAGAATTTTAAGGTATTTATTTTGCCCAAATGCGCTAAAAGTGAGGAAAAGGAAACAACAAACTGAGGAAAACCATCTAGATTTCCTCAGTAGCTCAGAATCAGTGATTAATTCAGCTTATTTGAAGAAGACTACCGTTCTTCATACTCCATCGAAACCGGAGTCCCTGAGATTCGGCTTGCAGCTTCGGCTAGTCGAATGAACTCTGAACGATATCCTTGTTCATCTTCACCAAGCGCTGCTTGCGCACGTTCGACTAAAGCACTCCAGTTCGCCTGCCCGCGGTATTGAGAGCCCCTTAACAGCATTCCAAATTCAGCCACTGCAGAAGCAAAGCGAATATTTTCACTAGCCTTTTCGATTTTTTGTTTGGAATTGTAAACCGTGGACTGTAGCAATTGGCTCTTGTCTTCATTCGGCTGTTTGTAGCGCAATTTGACGGTAGCCAATTCCGATTGGAGTCCTAAAATAGAAGACCAACTTCGTTTACTATGACCCTTTACATTTTTTTGATAGCGTAAATCGTCAATATCTTTATCACTGACACTCCCACCTGGAGGGGCTATTTCATATAAAGCTGTAACAGTATGTCCTGCCCCAAGTTCTCCCGCGTCTTTTTTGTCATTATTAAAGTCTTCTGCCGCCATGACCCGGTTCTCATAACCAATCAAACGATAGGCGCCCACATTTTCAGGATTAAATTCAATCTGTATTTTCACATCTTTGGCGATGGTATGCAGTGTTCCACCCATTTGTTGTACCAATACTTTTTTAGCTTCCGATAAATTGTCGATGTACGCATAATTTCCATTTCCTTTATCCGCTAATTTTTCCATTTTGGAATCTTTGTAGTTTCCCATACCGAATCCCAAGACACTTAAGAAGACGCCGCTCTTGCGTTCGCGTTCAATCAGAGTGACCATATCTTCATCGCTCGAGGCTCCTACATTGAAGTCTCCATCGGTGGCAAGTATCACTCGATTGTTTCCTTTTTTATTAAAGTTTTCTTTCGCTAATTGGTAGGCCAGTTTGATTCCTGCTCCCCCAGCGGTTGAGCCTCCGGCATTTAATCGGTTTAATGCCGACAGAATTTCCGATTTCTGATTTCCAGGTGTGGGAGGAAGTACAACTCCGGCAGCTCCGGCATAAACAGTCAAACTGACCTTATCTTGCGAACGTAATTGTTCTACTAACATTGAAAAAGATTGTATCAATAAAGGCAGTTTATTTTGGTCACTCATAGAACCTGATACATCGATGAGAAAAACCAGATTCATGGGAGGCAATAATTCTTTGGCGATTTCTTTCCCCTGCATGGCGACCAGCAGCAATTTGTTTTCTGAATTCCAGGGAGCCTGAGTAATTTCTGTTGTCAATGTAAATGGGTGTTTACCTTGGGGTTGGGCATAGTCATATTTAAAGTAGTTCACTAACTCTTCAATACGAACTGCATCAGCTGGTGGCAACGATCCCTGGTTGAGGTATCGTCGTACATTTGCATAGGATGCCACATCGACATCAATTGAAAATGTGGAAAGCGCCTGTTCTTGTGGTGATAGGAAGGCGTTTTCATAAATGTTTGCATAAGACTCCCCTGAAGTATTGGGTATAGGTGGTACAGAAGTTTCAGGTCGAATGTTACTGTAGAGCTCTGGCGGTAATTCATAATCAGCAGATTGCTTGCGGTTCTCTTGACGATATAGATCGCCTCTTTCCCGTGCTCCTCTAATTCCTTTTGCCTGTGGCCAACTTTTCTGTTTCATTGCATAATTTTGCAAAGTGGAACTCTTTTTCATCGCTTCTGCTCTGCTCAATTTTGAAACATTGCCTGCTTTATTGGCAACCCCACTGTTTGCTGATGAATTGTCTCCTTCTGAATACCCTGAAAATTGTTCTTCTCGAACAACAGGTTGAGACTTAGGGGCGCTTGCAAAATCTGTGCTCCGTGATGTCGTTCCCTGGTTCCGTTCATCGTTTAACTTTTGTCCCTCAATGCGAGGTAAATCTTTTTTATCTGTCACAATTGGAGTAGGATACACCACTTTCGGTTCTTGTTTTGAAACTGAAGGATTTTTTTGATTTCCTTCTTGTTGAATATTTCGATTTACTTCCTTGGGCGAATCAAAATCAGTTGTGACTACATTATTTGTTAGCTCTGCATCAGGGATTTCCGAAACGTTACTCTTTCCCTTAAAGCAGCTGCTGAATATTAGACTTGCCGATATAGCGATGATGGATAATTTTTGTGTGGTTCTGTTGGTTTTCATTTTGGTCTCTAGCCTCCCTTTGCCGCATGGGCGTGTGGGATACAGACCGGAGAATCAGAAAAAAGTTCCAAGTGGACAAATCTTTTTAAAAAGATTTAAAAAAGAGGGATTTCTAAAAAGGGGAGATATTTGGAATACATTCCAAAAAAATTGGCGATATTTTGGAATAGATTCCAAAGAAAGTGTAGAATTATTGGAATGGACTCCAAAAAATAGCAGTTCGATAGCAAAGGAACGCAGAAATCGGATGCTGATTGAGAATTTTGAGGTTCGGATTTTTAAAACTCAGTCCTCAGCACGAATCAACTTTAATACC
>JBBQAD010000239.1:0-5905 GCA_038315885.1 Fibrobacteria bacterium
GGGCTTCCAACAAAAGGCGACATAATGCCACGCGGCGTTTTTCACCACCTGATAACGAAGCTACCTCCGCTTCGGGGGCAGGGCAGCGTAGGGCGTCCATGGCAATTTCAATTTTTCGATCTAACTCCCAAGCTTCTTCGGCTTCGATTTTATCTTGTAGTTTTGCCTGTCGTTCGAGCAGCTTGTTCATCTCATCGTCGCTCATGGGCTCTGCAAATTTCATGGAAATCGCATTGAATTCATCGAGTAAAGCTTTGGTCTCTTTGACAGCGAGTTCCACATTCTCTTTCACGTTTAACTTCGGATCAAGTTGCGGTTCCTGCGACAGATAGCCGACTCGCCGTCCCGATTCGACCCAAGCTTCGCCTTGAAAGTCTTTATCCATGCCGGCCATGATGCGCATCAAAGTTGATTTACCTGAACCGTTGGTTCCTATCACTCCGATTTTTGCGCCATAGTAGAACGAAAGATTGATGTTCTTTAGTATCTCTCGACTGGGGGGATAAATCTTGTTTAATCCATGCATGTAGTAGACAAACTTCTCAGCCATCTTGGGTCACTTTCGAAATAGGAATCATGAAAAGGTAATTTTTGCGCCGCCTCCCGGGATCCCAATTTGTTTCAGTTTGCCTTTACAATCATCTAAATTATGGATTCTATGCCATTATCATCATTACCAATTCTAGTGACTATGGGCGACCCTGCGGGAGTCGGCCCCGAAGTGATTCTCAAAGCCTTGCCGCAGCTCTCCAGTGAAGAACAACAGCGTTTGGTCATTATTGGTGAAGAAGATCTGCTTCGACATCGAGCAGATCGATTTAAACTTGCTTGGACGAATCCCCGCATTCAATCTCTGGGCCTGCTATCCGATTATCAAAACGATCAGATACACAGTCAAACGAGTAGCCAGGATTTTGAGATAGGCAAACTGAGTGCAAAATCTGGAGATGCGGCCTATCGTTATTTTGATCATGCTATCACTGAATGTATTAGTAACAAAGCCTCGGCGATTGTAACAGCCCCTTTGAATAAAGAAGCCATGAATATGGCCGGGCATCACTTTGTGGGGCATACCGATATTCTGGAGCAGCGCTGTGGGCAAGAAGTAGTGATGTCACTCGTGTTGCCCAAGCTGATTGTCAGCCATGTTACCGATCATCTGCCTTTGCGTAAAGCAATCGATAGAATTACACCTGAAAGAATCCGCAGTGTAATAAAAATGACTTGGGATGCCATCGCCTCTGTGTTGAAAGAAACGCCCCGAATTGCAGTTGCGGGTCTTAACCCCCACGCTGGAGAAAACGGACTCTTCGGTCAGGAAGAAATTGAAATTATTAATCCCTGTATTAAAGCCTTGGCAGATGAAGGATACCCCTGCTTTGGTGCTCTACCAGGTGATACGGTTTTTCGAGAAGCGCTTTCAGGAAAATTCAATGGTGTCATAGCCATGTATCACGACCAAGGTTTTGGTCCCATTAAAACCGCTGCGTTTGAAAGCGCCGTCAATTGCACCTTGGGGCTTCCTTTTGTCCGCACTTCTGTCGATCATGGCACGGCATTTAACATTGCCAGCCAAGGGATTGCCGATGAAAGGCCGATGCTGGCAGCTTTGCGGGTGGCTTTTTCGTTGGTGGATCAGGGGTGATTTGGTGAGTTAGAACGCTGCGACTCCAACCGTGCTCGAGAGTTTATCTGGCGTACTAGAGGGCTTCGGTGGGATTTTTTCATCAGTTGCGGCTTTTTCCAGATTTTCGGCAAATTTCGAAAGTTCTAATTGCGAAGCAGCCTGCTTCGCAATTGTCGAATCGAAGTCCCAAAAAAGATGCCAATGACGAATTTGCTCCAAATTCCGCTTAGAAAACCACTTCATTTCCGGAAATTCTGCAATCAAATCCTGGCTAAGTTGCTTTAAAAAACCATCACCCCAGGTGGCGTACGCGAGTTTTAAGATCACCTATCCACCGTTTGTAATCATTCGAATCCGATTGAGTCAGACTTGCATTCATCAATATCTCCAACTGCGTTTCAACAGAATTCTGGCATAACATGTAAAGCGTGAAAAAAGATACCCATTGTATTGAACTTTTTGGGTTTAGAAAACCATATTATTCCCTCACCAATCCTTTCGCAAATTTTTCTACCACCTGATATAATCACAAAGAGAATTCCATTGGAGCATCAGGCAGAAAAAGCCCATTAAAATCAATCAAGACAAGACTCTAGCTGTAACATGAGAAAACTATTCGAAAAAATAAGCGATACAGAGGATGCCCCATCCCAAATGGTAAAGCCAACGCTGTTAATCGTTGATGATGTATCCATTAATACGGCACTGTTAAAGGCCATGTTGGGAGGCTCCTGCAATCTAATTGCCGTGGATTCGGGTAAAAAATGTCTCTCTGTCTTAGAGAAAGATTCTGAAATCAAGATTATTCTACTCGATATTAATCTTCCCGATATAGATGGTTACATTCTGTGTCAAAGGATTAAACAGCTCGAACATCATAAAGATACTCCTGTCATTTTTGTAACCAGCAATGGGGATATCGAAAGCGAAGAGAGGGCCTTTGAAATAGGAGCGGTTGATTACATCGTCAAGCCCTTGCGGCCCGCCATTCTTCGCGCCAGAGTAGCCACTCATTTGACCATCATTGAACAAAAAGAAAAGCTGAAATATCTGGCCTTACGTGACCCCTTAACAGGCTTGTTCAATCGCCATCATCTTTACAGTATAGCCGGCAAGACCCTGAATTCCGCGCATCGATATCACAGTCCCTTATGCGCAGTCATGCTCGATGTGGATCACTTCAAGAGATTAAATGATACTCATGGTCATGACAAAGGAGACAAAGTATTAACGGGAGTAGCAAAGTGTATTACCGAAAATATCAGAGCCCACGATTTGGCCTTTCGCTATGGTGGAGAAGAATTTTTGCTTTTGTTTGAGCGCTGTGAATTTGAAGACGCCTATGGCAAAACCGATGAATTGCGGGAAAAAATCGCCAGCCTTACAGTTGACTCTGTTTCAGTTACAATTAGCGCAGGCGTATCGTTCTACCAAGATGAGGATGATTTAAGTTTATTGATCAATCGAGCTGATAATGCGCTCTACAAAGCCAAACACCTGGGTAGAAACCGGGTAGAAAAGGAATATGTCCAGAAAAGGGATTGAGATTTAGCCTTAAAAAATGCCTGCTATATTATTGGGTCTCACAGACGAAAGTTCCCCAGGAGACTCAATGGATAAGGACAAAAAATTTGTATTGAAAGGCCTGTTTGTCGGGCTTTGCCTAGCCTCCCCCGATCAAATCATTTTAGTCCCCGCTCTACCTCATATTGTACCTGAGCTAGGAGGAATCCAACTCTATGCTTGAATCGTACCGGCTCAGAAATTTATACACAATTAAGCTCGATTTGGTACTAAAAACTTGGAAAATTTAAATGAATGTCAATAAATCATTAGATACAATTCGCATAGTCGGTGCCAAGCAAAACAATCTTAAGAATATAACAGTTGAATTTCCATTGTATCAAATCACCGCTGTAACAGGTCTTAGTGGTTCTGGAAAATCATCTCTGGTATTTGATACTCTCTATGCCGAAGGCCAACGTCGCTATGTGGAAACCTTCTCCCCTTATGCCCGCCAATTTATGGACAGAATGGATAAGCCTCAAGTTGAAAAGGTAGAGGGGATTCCACCCGCGATTGCCATCGATCAGAGCAATCCTGTCCGCACCTCCCGATCAACCGTGGGCACCATGACCGAAATCAATGATCATCTCAAACTTCTCTTTGCCCGTACCGCCAAGCTTTTTTGCCGAAATTGTAAACAAGAGGTCAAAGCTGACAGTGCTGCTTCAGTATGTGAAACTGTCTTGCACCGCTATCAGAGCGAATCAGAAACCGTATTCATCTGCTTTACTGTTCAGATACCGAAGAATTTTTCAGCAGATGAAATCCAGGAAAATTTAAAAAAGCAGGGATACAGACGATTTTTTTCTCAAAGCGATAGTGAAATACAAGTCATACAAGATAGAGTGACTGTAAGCGAATCCAATCGGTCTCGCATAACTGAAGCGTTAGAAGCCTGCTTTCAGCATGGAAAAGGTAAGGTTGATGTTTACAATATCGATATGGGCAAGTTGGATTCTTCTATTGAAGGCTTTAAGGTTAAAGAATCCCTCCATTTTTCAAAAGGACTTCACTGCGCCAACTGTAACATTTACTACCAAGAAGCCCGGCAGGGTGACTTCAGTTTCAATTCACCTATAGGCGCCTGTACACAATGTCGCGGTTTTGGGAGAACAATTGGTATTGATTGGGGTTTGGTGATTCCCGATAATACCAAAAGTCTAGATCAGGGTGCAGTGAAAACTTGGCAAAGTCCCAGTTACAAAGAATGCCAAGAGGATATGATCAAATTCGCGCGCAAGCGTGGCATTCCCACTGATGTGCCATGGCGCGATATGACCCCTCACCAACGCCAGTGGGTTAAGGAAGGCGAAGGAGAGTGGGATAAAAAGCAGTGGTATGGAATCGAGCGATTTTTTAAATGGCTCGAAAGCAAGAGTTACAAAATGCATATCCGGGTCTTGCTCTCCCGCTATCGCTCATACGGTGAATGCAGCACTTGCAAGGGGGCTAGGTTAAAGCCTGATTCTTTGCTCTGGCGAATTGGAGCAGACCCTGGATTAAATCTTTTCGAAGTGATGCAATTGCCCCTGTCCAAGGCACAAGCTTTCTTTGTAAACATGAGCCCGGCCGAAAAGACAGCAAAATCAGCAAGTGATAAGGCCGCCCAATTGTTATTGGGAGAAATTTGTTCCCGGCTCAAGTACTTGAACGATGTGGGTCTGGGATACCTCACTCTCGATAGACAATCGCGTACCTTAAGCGGCGGAGAGGTGCAACGCATAAACTTAACTACCGCACTGGGTACATCACTCGTCAATACTCTCTTTGTCCTCGATGAACCCAGTATCGGGCTGCATCCTCGGGATATCCGACGTTTGGCTTCTGTGCTGCGCAGGCTTTGTGAAGCAGGTAATACCATTGTCATGGTCGAGCATGACCCCGAACTGATTCTAATTGCGGATAGAGTATTGGATATAGGTCCTGGACCGGGAGCAGCAGGCGGAAACATTCAATTTCAAGGTTCGTTGCGTGAGATGTTAGAACCTGGAAAAAGTCAAAGTAAAAGTATTACAGCTCAATATCTTTCTGGACTGAAACACACTGAAAGCCACGAACTTCAGACTCTTCGCACGGCCAATGATCACAGCCGGAGTCTAAAAATAAAAGGCGCCTCAGAACACAATCTAAAAAATATCGATGTAAACATCCCCCTGAAACGTTTTGTCTGTATCAGTGGCGTCAGTGGCTCAGGGAAATCGACACTGATTGAAGATATTCTATACCCGGCTATCCGAAAACTAAAACACAAGCCTAGCGAAAACCCAGGCAAATACGACACAATCCAAGGCCATGAATATATTGAATCCGTTGTTTTGGTGGATCAGAGTCCCATTGGAAAAACCACCCGATCCAATCCAGCCAGTTATGTAGGGGCTTTCGATCCCATTCGACAGTTGTTTGCAACAGATTCCGTTTCAAAAAGCAGAGGCTATAAACCAGGGACATTTAGTTTTAACTCAGGCGAGGGACGCTGCCCCACTTGCGGCGGCAACGGGTTTCAGCACGTGGAGATGCAGTTCTTAAGCGATGTTTATTTGCGCTGCCCTGACTGCGATGGCAAGCGGTTTAAAGCAGAAATTTTGGAAATAAAAATTTTCGGAAAGTATAACATTGCGCAAATTCTCGATCTGACGGTAGCCGAAGCCTACAAACTGTTTTCTGAGCAACAAGAAGTATTACGTTCACTGGAACCCTTAAAGGCGGTTGGTC
>JBBQAD010000201.1:0-6666 GCA_038315885.1 Fibrobacteria bacterium
TGGGAAATTCCATTTACACTTAAGCGAATGCTGGAAGAATCCAATCCTTCATTATCACTTGCTGAAATAGAAAGTTGAATTGTTTCACCTACATCAGGCGACAATTTGCTGGCTGAAAGATTAATTGTGGGCAACTGGGTATCTTTGCGGACTATTACTTTAACAATATGACTTTTTCGGCTTTCGTTTCCTCTAGCATCTTTCGCCCTAGCTTCCAAGACATGATCACCGACGGTTTTGGGAGCAAAGCGCGCTTTGCCTTCGCTTGAAAGAGTCAAAATTTTTCCATCCAAACTCAGGCTTTTTTCAATAATGGGGTTCGCATCCCATAGTAAAAGTTGTGCTGTAACACTATCGCCTAAAATCGCTGGCTGAGGTTCGGAATATATAATCAACTCAGGACCTTCCAAATCGACAGAGATTGCAATTTTCCAGCCTTGTATAATGCTATGTCCGCGATCATCCTTAAGTTCAATTTGAAATGCCTGGGGTGTTTTCAGACTGTCTTTATTGGGCCACAGCAAAAATCCTTCTGAACTTAAACTCGCACCAGGTGGAGACTGTAACAATGTCCAGATTAACGGTCGGGAAGCCGGATTCTCGGCTTTTGCCGCGTATCCATAGACATCTCCTAAAATCAGTTGAGAAGCTGGTTTACTTGTAATCGTCGGAGGCGGATTGGGAGTATCTGTAACATAGAGCACAAAGCTTTGCGACGCTGCGCCGCCTTTTCCATCCAGCACTTCCCAATCAATGGTCCATTTTCCTGAATCAGCTAAGCCGGGTTTCCAGGTCATTAAGCCTGAAAGGCTGTCAAATTTAAGATTAACCGGACCTTTCAGATAGTTGTAACTGAGTGGATCCAAATCTGTATCTGAGGCCTTAGCGATATAAGACCATGTATCCAGTTCTTTGGCACTTGTGTCAGGTATGGATGTAATCACTGGACTATGGTTGACCGGAAAAACTGTTACATTCCAGTTTTGCTTGACTGAATTTCCTTGTGAATCACTGACTTTTATTTCAAAAGGAAAGGAACCGAGCTGGCTTCCCGAGTTTGGCCAGCTCACCAAACCCAGAGCATTTACAGTAGATCCATTCGGACCTTTCAACAGTTGATAAGACAGCGGATCTCCATCTGGATCGATTGCCAAAAGAGAATACGAATAGCTTTGGCCTACACTGATTCCGGTTGGGGGCAGGGAACGTATTTCCGGACTTGCATTGATAACATCAATAATATGTAAACTGTAACTCTGAGTCGAAACTCCACCAAAGGCATCCTTGGCAAATACAACAATTTCGTGGTCGCCATTATCTGATGAGCTAGGCGTCCAAGTGATCAATCCGTTGATAGAGTCGATACTCAGGTTCTTCGGCGCTTTTTCCAGTCCATATATCAAGCGTTTATTTTCTGGGTCATATGCTAGCACAGGGTAGGTATAAGGTGCCAACTCATAACCTGTATCAACGGGTGTACTGACAAACACTGGCAAGCGATTTACTTGATAAACAGTTAATGTGAAGGATTGGATTGCCTTGGCCCCGGAACTGTCCTTTACCTGCAAGGATACAGGAAAGGCCCCGGTGACTTGACTGGAATTGGTCCAGCGGAAAAGCCCATTTGAAATAGCCTCGAAACCACTTGGTCCAGTTATTACTGTATACATGAGTGAATCACCATCAGGATCATAAGCATTCATGGGATAGGTAAAAACTGTTCCCCAAAGCAGAGAATCCCTAGGATTTGATTGAATAATTGGAGAACGATTTAAAGTGTTACGAATTGAAAGAGTAGCGTTTTGATCGGCAAATCCTCCCCGGCCTTCCTGAACTCGAACAGTAAAAGATGCTCGCCCCTGATCGTTTTCGCCGGGTGTCCATGCCAATCGACCCACGAGTGAATCCACTTGCATTGTTTTTGGTCCATCAAGGAGATAATAACGAAGGGTATCTCCATCTGGATCGTTAGCCACAATGTTATACACCCAGGCTTGACCCTCATCCAATACTTTGTTTGGATTGGAAATAATACTCGGGGCTGAATTACAAAGATTCAGTTTTGTAAAAGCATGGTTATCATTTTCATTCGATTCCGATAATTGGCCGGCTCCATGAATGTCTCTATCGACATAAGCATGAATTTCTGCGAGGTTGCTGCCGAAATGAAACCAAGGGACTATAACATCTTCAAATTGGCCGGGAGACAGTGAGTTTTGCAACTGAGTGCTGGCGATCAGCGTTCCGCCACTTTCAGGATTTCCGGAATAAAAAACCAAGGGGATGCCTGAACTAACTGCCAGAGCCCCTGCATTGCCAACCCGTACCTGAACAAGCACCGTATCGGGGCAGCCTTTGGAGTCAATTGAAATACGAGAAGCATTCAGATTGGCACAAGCCAAAGCATCTAGTGATTCATTGCAACGGAAGTTATTAAAGGCCTGCCAATTATTGGCTGGATGGGAAGGTATGCGAGCATTTTCTTCAACATTGGTAATGGAATAAGCATGCTGATTCCAGATGCGCCGAGTATTAACCCAGGAGTCGGCAGAATCAGAAAAAACAGAGACACCCACTTTGGGCTGGGGTGATTTTCCAAATCGATTGCCAATGGCGACGATTTCTGCATGATTATCATTGTCAACATCGACTACAATTGGATACTCAATCCAGGTGCCAGAAGAAACGGGCTGTTCATAAAGAACCTTTCCCGTTTTGCCTTCATATATCCGAAGGTTCTGTTCATCGGCAAAGACTACCTCATATGCTTTGTCACCATTAAAATCAAATACAGAAGCAGAAGCCCGATGCGAACTGGAATCAGTAATAGGTGATTGCCACTTGATTGTACCAGTCTTATCATAGACTGAAAAAGCCGTTCTCCCTGCGACACCAATATCGGGCTCACCATCTCCATCCACATCAGCGATGACAGGAGGGCCGCCGTTGCCTCCTCCTTCAATTGGGAGTGGACCCCAGATCAGTTCTCCCGTATGTGATACCAAGCTTAAAAAGCCACGACCACTAAAGACCACTTCTGGATAGGGATCAGAATTAAAATTTGCTACTGCAGAAAAGATGCGTCCACGGGACACTTGAGAACTCTTCACGCGCCATAGCACATTGCCTTGTGCATCAAAGGCTCTGCCTCGACCTAACACTTCTTGTTTGCCATCGAGATTCAAATCGACCGCTACAGGCATACTCAAATCGGGATTCTGCCACAACACTTTCCCCCGGTTATCAAAAACCACTCCATCAATCAGGATTTCGGTTCTGCCGTCACCATTTAAATCTGCAAAACCAACTGTTCCATAGCGTTTATCAATAAGTTTAGGATTCACCACTTCAGATTCAAATAAAACTTCGGCTTTTCCATTAAAAACAATGAATTGATTACGCGCATAATTGACAGCTACAATTTCGGGAATCCCATCATTATTCACATCGGCGATACCGGGAGTTACACAAGAGGATAATTTTTTCGCACTGTAACTTGCTTTTTCTCCCTTTCCGTCACCGCTTAGAATATGTAGTTCGCCTTCACCGCAATAATCTTTAAAGGTCTGCACCACTATATCCGGTATATCTTTCGAATCGATAACGCCATCATTATTATCATCAGTCAAATTACCGACAACCGGAGTATGATACACATCTTTGTAGGCCGTACTTGACTCCCAATGCCATTTTAATTTCGGTTTGAAACCTGATACAACCGAATTTACTCGACAAGAGGCTCCCTGGCTGGTCAAGTTATTGTTTTCATTGGATTCGCGTATTTGATTCTCGGCATCAATAAAGGCAAGCAAGGGGTTATTTTGAAAGAGAGCAACCCCGTTAACCGACAATACCAATGTATCCAGGGACTTTGCACCCAGACTTTTTGTATACAATTGGAGGCCTAAAATTCGGTCAAAATTTGGCTCATAGAGTCCATTTTGATTGGCATCGAGAAATACTGCAATAGAAAAAGGCTTAACTACCGCAGAGTTTGCTGCATTAGAAATAACCAGATCAACCGTACCAGAGATACTTAAGTCCTTTGGATCAATTACAACATTGCTTGTAGAAAAGGAGGGGATACTCAAGTCTGGCGCGTCGCCTTTTCCTTTGGATAAATGGATATCCACAAAGGCGTAAGGGCTTACAATGGTTCCCGGTTGGGGAAATTGCCCTGCAACATGGCCCTGAGGAATAGTATCACTTAACACTGAATCAATCCTTCCAACTTTAAGCAAAGACTCAGTGACTAAGTTCCGGGCCAGCGAGTCTTCCATTCCAATCAAATCAGGCACTTCAATAAAGCGCAAACGAAATACTCGCACGCTATCCTTAGCTATACGACCTTTGGAATCTTTGGCGGAGCGGACAATTTGATTGACGCCCCAATTGAGACTAGCCAATGTATCGCTACTTTGTTTAAGCCCTGTAATAGACCAGTGGACAACCGTAGTTGATTCAGCAAATATTGAGGCATCTTTTGGAAACTCAATCGATACGTTAAATGGATTTTCCCTTTCCAATGTCACCTTTTGATTGGCGCTTGCAGATAAAAAGCCATCAGAAATACTCCAAGTCAAGGTATCTTCAAGCTTAGCTCCACTGTTATGTTGATACTGTAACTCACCCTGCCTGACACTTTTGTATAGAATTTTATCAGAAAGCAAAAGACTGCGGCCTTGAAATTGTATTGAACCTTGTGAGGGCAGCTTAATTAGCCTCAAAATCAACAGTTCTGCTGGTGTTTCACTGTCACTTGCTGAAAG
Source organism: Fibrobacteria bacterium (assembly GCA_038315885.1). GTDB lineage: Bacteria > Fibrobacterota > Fibrobacteria > UBA11236 > JBBQAD01 > JBBQAD01. The sequence goes on from JBBQAD010000201.1 coordinate 4,770, forward strand.
ATCAATAGTATCCAGAATTTTCCCTGTCCCCTCTTTCATATTGATTGCGCGTGCCAGTAGCTTGGGGGCTGTGTTGTTCCTCTGCAAAGTGACGCCAAACGATGCGCTGGCCTTGCTATTGATCGCCTTGCTTCCATCATCGACTGTAATCGTTAAAACTGTCGAACCCGAATAAATACCAGGTGGGCAATTCATTTTGAGAACCCGCAATTCTCCATTTCCATTTAGTTGTATGCTATCCAAAGCAAGCACACTCGGATTCGAACTACTCAGTGTTACTTTTAAATCTTTCGAAGGAGTTTCAGCATCTCTAATTTCTATAATGACGGTATTTGCCTGACTTTCCGCTTGTAATACCAAATCAGCTGGAACTCGGATTTCCGGTGCTTGGTTCCTGCGGTCGACAACAACCCATAGCGTATCCTTGGCAATACTGTTAGAAACTTTTGACCCATCATCTACTTGAAGAATAACGGGTATAGGACCACCCCATTGCCCAGGAAGAGGTTGAATCTGAAGCTGTCGCAGTGCCCCAGATCCGGAAAAGCGCAATGAACTGAGCAGAACTAGACGAGATGAGTCACTCTGAGCAGACAATAGCAATGCCTCGGGTTGAGTCTCATCATCAGATAGAGTTACAGGAAGCCAAATCGATATTGAATCCATGGCAATATGCAAAGAATCAGTGATTTGAATCTTAGGCGGTTTGTTTTCAGGAAGAATGCGCAGCTCAAAAGCACTTTGGGCCTGACTGTTACTAGCACCCGAACCATCATCCACCGTTACTGTAATTAAAAATGGACCACCTACTGCATTGAGATTTGGAGCCAAGCGTAAATAGCGAAGTGTATCAGAACCAGTCAAGCGGAGAGAATCGGTTAACAACAAATCGCCCCGACTACTTTGCGCTTTGACTGATAGTAGCGATGCAGATGATTCCAAATCTTTAACAATAAATGTAATGCTATCAAGGCTACCATTTTCTTGGACCACCTGATTTTCTATGGGAGAAATTGTGGGTCGGGTATTCAGTGGATTAACAGACACAAAGAAGGTGGTTGTATCAGTGGATTTCATTTGACCACTCTTATCATTCACTTCTAGAAAAATTCGGATATTAGTTCCGGTCTTTCCGAGAATGGGCGTTAACTTCAACTTACGAGATGCTGTATTGCCGCTAATCTTGAAACTCGATGCTCCAAAAACTGCGGGTTGATCACTCCAGGCACGCACCAACAGATCTTTGGCTGGGGTTTCTTTGTCGAAGAGTGTAATTCCTAAACTATCTAGTGAAGCATTTTCGTTCATCGTCTGATTTTCTGGACCTAATATTTTAGGCGCATCATTAACAGAACGAACTGTTACTCTAAATTCAGCTGTATCCAAGCTGTTAGTTGCCTGCGATCCATCGTCGACAAATAATTTGAAAGAAACTGGACCGCCAAAGCCATCTGCTTCTGAAAGAAGTCTAATGCTGCGGAATCGACCTGTTCCGAGTAGCTCAACATTTCCGATAGGAAAGAGCAGGGAATCGCCATGACTTAGCCTCACTTTCAAATCCGCGGCAGGAGTTTCAGCATCATTGACTTCATAATTCAGCACTACCGCAGAGGCATCCTCATCCCAAGTAGTATCGGAAGGTGCCGAAATAAGGGGTTTTGAATTTACCGGGATGATGGTGACCGAAATTGTTTTGGATACTTTTGAATTTGCCGAACCCGAAGCATCGTCGACTTCAAAGCGCAAGAGAAAGGGTCCCCCGCTTAGTGATTTAGGAGTTTTCAGCGACCAATAACGTGTTTCCCCGCTTCCACTTAGCTTGAGAGAGTCCTGTGGTAAAGCTGGATTTCCAGATACAACCGTAACATTAAGGCCAGATGCGGCAGTTTCTATATCC
>JBBQAD010000121.1:0-8616 GCA_038315885.1 Fibrobacteria bacterium
AGAAAGACTCAAGAGCAGTGTATCGATACTCCCAGCCAGGTTCCACTGTTTCTCTAGAATTTGTGCACAGCTATAACCTAAATCACCTTTGACTTGTAATAAAAACTCTTCTTCCCTGGCAATATAACGGGTTCCCTTAGGAGAAAAATACAGGGAAGTTACCGGAATATTGAATACTTGATCCGATTCAATATTCAAATCGTGATTGGAACATGCTTGCCATGTAAACAGAAACTGCAGTAGTAACATCGAGGAGAGGAACGATCTTCGGAAAAATGTCATAAGGCTTTTTTTTCTTCAGGAAGCCATTCCGCATTAAAAGTGGTATCGGGCAATGCTTCTTTGAACGAAGAAAGATAAATGGATGCTTGATAAGTGGGCGTTTGAGATTGCATAATCTCGGCCCCCGTCTCTAGATTTAGGGTTAGCGGTGCCGCGGGTAAATGGGAAGCAGAAGCCCATCCCAAGGTATCGCCCAACTTGACGGCCGCGCCTTTCACAACAAGTGGAGAAAATCGCACTCCTCCGAAGTACAATTGCCTCTGGGAACCCTGATCCAATCGAAACCAGCGACCAACAAGAGAATCTTCCCCCACCCATTCAATGCGCCCTGAAAAAGGACTGCAGATAACAGAGGCCTGAGCTACAGTCAAACGAATGGCCTGCTGAGGAAATGCTAAGGCATCCCACCAAAATGATCGATTTTGCGAGCTCTGTTCCCAAGCGAATACAATTTCAAAAGGATTTTGATACTGCAAAGAATGTTTACATCCTGCTTGTGGACAAAATTGCAGGCTGTTCAAGCTGAGCTTCTTTGATACAGAATCAATATCGGGATGAATTTCTAGCATTAGGCTATCTGTAACAAACGCAAGTAGGGCTTTGCCTGCAAACCAGTCACCCTGCTTATCTTTAATTAATTGAAGTTCTAAACTCTCCCAAGACTGGGCCAAGTCATTAGTTCCATATTTTTCCAATTGCCCCTGAGTCCAGTTACCAAGACCGCGTCGCCGTGATTCCAAAAATTTAAATGCTTTATTCCATGCAGGAGCCTGAACCAGAATCGAACAATGTAGGCTATCCTCCGAAAGGATTTGTAATCGGGGATCTGTACTAAATGACTTTAGCCAATGCTTTGGAGATAGCTGCTGAAACCCACTTTGCAAAGCCACCTGTAAGCTCTGTCTTTGTTCACCGAACCAATGCTGAATCTGTCCATAATCACTTACCCGATAGATCCAAAATCCAAACAGCACTAATAACAGCAAGCGCAGCAGAGGAATCTTGATTTTATTGGATTTCCCCGGAAGCGGTGGGCGCTGCCGGGGCCGAAAATCAGCCTGTGAAAGCTTCACAGCTTTTGTTTTCCTATTAGTCTTATTGCAGACTCATGTGGAGCGCTTTATTCACTCCGGGATTGATAGTGTGAATCACTTCACTCTTCATTCCATCTTTTCGCATTTCAATTTTATGGCTACCGGAAGGTAAATCCATTTTCGTAGGCGTTAATTTTCCGGTCAACTTTCCATCAACCAAAATATCAGCTCGCGCAGGGCTGCTGGATAAGAAAATTTTACCATCCGCTCCGGTTCCGGGAGTGAATTTTTCTTCTTCGGGTTCAGGGGCCTTAACCACAGGCGGCGCTGGTTTTTCAGGGGGAGGAGCCGGTTTTTCAGCAGGTGGCTCAGGCTTTGATGCCGGAGCGGGCGGAGCTTCAGATTCCAATGTAACAGCAAGAGTAGGTGGAGCTGATGACTTTAAGATGGTGGTCTCAAACTTTTTGTAACCTGAGAGCCGCAACATGACTCGTTTGGTATTGTTATAAATGGGCAAGTCCATTGGAGTCACCCCTTTTTTAGAATAGTTGAGAAGCACCTCTGCGCCGGCTGGAGTAGAAGTGATATTGACGACTTTATATTCATCGCCTGTTGGAGAAGCTGCACTAGGCGTGCTGGTTTCAGTGGAGGCTTCTGGTTTCAGTGTTACATCCAACGAAGGAGGAGCCTTGCTTTTGTAGACAGTGGTCTCGTATTTTTCATAGCCATCCAATTTGATCAGAATGCGATTTTTTTCTCCCTGTAACTCTACAGAGAGAGGGGTTGAACCCTTTTTCGCATAATTAATCAAAACTTCTGCTCCCGTGGGGGTGGTGTTAATCGCGAGCACTGCACCCTGGGAGGCCGCGCTGGCAGGTTTAGGCGTTGGCTTCGGTGCTGGTGTTGGTGTTGGTCTTGGATCAGGCGTTGGCTTGCTGACCGGTTTCGGCTCGGGTTTTTTCTCCGACCTAGTGTTAGCACTGGGTTTTGAGCTGGTACTTGCATTATTCTCTGCAGGCGATACTTCTGTTTCCGTAACCTCGCTCATTTGTTGGCTAGAATCAATTGAAGGAGCAAGGATGGGAGGTGTCTCGGTTTGAAGGGTAGGCGTATTTTCACTTACGAGCGGATTTTTCTCCAGTGAAGGCAGATACATGCTGAAATAGTAATAGGCACCGCCACCTAAGATAACTGTTAACAAAACTAGAGTAATAAGTACACTGGTAAAGGACGAACGTTCTTCAACAAGTGCACCTGCTTTTACTGTATCAAAGCTGCCGGTATTTGATAAATGGGAACCTTCCGGCTGCATATACACGAGGCCAGCGGGCGTGGCTTGCTTCGAGGAACCCGGCACCTGCCCTGATGGAATTTCACGAGGCGCCTGCGGAGGCACGAAACCGGAGGGCCCTTCGTTTATATCGGGACGAGAACGAGCATTGGATCGCGTGCTTTCCGGATCCCGAAACGGCGGCATCTGAACTGTTGCCTGACTATCGAAGCCCCCTGGAACGCCACTGCCTGGGGTATTAGGTCCACCAGGTCCGAAGCCAGATTGTGGCTGACCCGAACTTGGAACCTGTCCCGCAGGATAGCCCTGGGGAATCTCATCATCGCGTCCTATACCCTGTTTTCCCGTATAGAATTGGCCGGTTCGGGCTGAGGGACTTGCCAGACGTTCATTCGCTGGAGTGCGTCTGCGCGAATCCGGAATGTTTCTCGGCTCTGGAAGATCAGAACGGAAAGGAAAATTTTGAGTTTGATCACCCAAGCCAGGTCCTTGGCCCTGATTGGGTGTTACAGGAATCTGCTGAGTGGGGAAATCGAAATTGCCAGCTTGACCGGGACTGAGTCCCGATGGAGGGGAAAAGGGTGGCTGGTTGCCATAGCCGGGATTTACTGGAACATTTTGATTTGGATTATAGTTGGGGGCAGGTGGTGGAGAATAGGCATATGAATTTGGTTTCGGCGCTAGTATAGGTGGAGCTGGTGGAACAGCTTGGTATGGAACCTGTGGACGATCTTCGGACGATGGAGAATCCGTATCAATTTTTTCACTGAGTTGCGCACCCATCTCATCACGAAACTCATCAAACTCTGTCTTGGGAATCAAAGGCACACGTTCGGGTCGGTTCCCGATTTTTTGTAACTCTTCAATCCGATAGCTGGAAGTTTGCCGCAAAATCTCTTTCGAATCCGCGATCATTTCTGCTTCAGATCGATAAATACGCATGATATTATCAAGCCCTGCCCGCCGCAGAATTTCTTGCACTTTGGGATGCTGTGCCAGGATGGCGATGCGACCGCTGACTTCGAGCATGTGACGGTTTGAGGAGATAAACACATTGATAGTATCACTATAGATGTAATCGAGGTTACCCAGATCGATAACGACATTACGCATATCATTTTCTATGAGAAAATGAATCGTATTCTTCAATTTTCCAGAATCAAATACTTCACCTTCCGCCAAATTGGCGGAGACTACATCGAAAATACCGACGGAACGAATATCGAATTTGATGAGAAACCTCCTGAACCGCCGTTATGCCAAGAAAGATTGCATTGTTTGCATTCTAAAATACTTGCCTTAGTTCGTTTTGGAGCACGATAATTTGCCCACTGCTAATGCCCTGCCTGGGCCCTATCCATTTTAATTCCCAATTCTCTCACAACCGAGGAATTTGGTAAAGATAGGGTTCCACGCCTAAATTAGCAAATTTTATGGTTTTTATGCACTATATTGTTCCTGTTGAAGGACCAACTAACCGAAGGGCTACAGTTGAAAAACGAGGACCAATTCCCAACTGTTCGCTTTTTAAAATGTCCTAAATGTGCGCAAATCTTTACTGCATCCTTGAGCGGATCGGATCATTGTCCCAAATGCAACAGTGCCTTTGATGGTCCTGAACAGGAAACCGTGCTGCTGGTGGAGAATCACAATGGCCATGTGTTGATCTCCATTCAAACCAGTATTCTGCGCATTGCTGATCAACAAAACCTCAAGCAACAAGTCGACAAGATAATCAGTGAAAGCCCGAAATCCATTGCTTTTGAATTTCGCTCTGCTGCCTATTTAGATAGCGCCCTGATGAATATTTTAGTGCGAACAACTCACGAACTTTCTCAAGTAGGGGCAGTTGTCTATGTTATTTCATCTAATCCCCAGGTCATCGATGGACTCAATTCTGTGAACCTTGACCAGGTGCTTAAAGTCTGTACTGGTCAAGCGCAATATCAGCAACTGATTTCAATGCAGTAGCTTAAACAGAGAATTAAGCCTGCAATCGGATTAATTTTCCAGGAATTCTTCTTCTTCCAAAATTTCTTTAGCTTCTGGAACTATAGGCTTTTGCTCAGGCTCAACAGGCTGCACCTTAGGGGTTTCAATACCATTAGCTTTGATATCTTTCGCTTTCTCGGGAATTCCGGGTACTTCATCTCTCGGAGATTGATTTACTTCAGGCTCTCCTTCAGGCTCTCCTTCAAGCTCTTCCGCTGGCTCCCGCTCAGGCACCTGATTCCTTCTGGGTAATTCATTGGTTCCTCGATTGACTGGGCTGACTTGGGAACCGAAGGGAAACCAATGGAGTGACAGTCGATGACTGCCTCCCAATTCAGGCTGGGCAGAAAATCCATAGTCGATCCCGATGCGTCCCATCCAAGTATAGCCCAGACCTAAGGAGTAGTTGTTGTCCCAAACTGCGGGTCTTAACTCGGCTATCCCTGCTCGAAAAGCAAGGCCAAAGTCGAAGAGAAATTCAGCCCCGAGATTGCCACTAAGCAAGGGATCGCCTCCCTCCCAGGCCCGAGAACCGCGCAAGGCTGATGCTGATTTTGCTTTTTTTTGAAAAAGCCCTTCGCTCTCAAAAGCCGCGCGCATTTCACCATAGAAGTATGGTGCGGGCCAACGCCCTCCTATTCCGAAATACACATCGGGATCCTCATATTCACTATAGCCGCTTTCCCACCGTGCCGAAGAAGGCAGAAAGCCTTTGCTGAGTGCCGAAAGAGTGTAATTCTCATAGCGATATCGGGCTGACAAATCGCCTCGCATACCCATTCCGATTTGATCATAGTCTCGCAGCAATAATGCCAGGTTTGCGCCCACATCCAGATTCTTCCAAGAGCGCGCCAAAGCAAATATTGCCATGTAATCGGCTACGGAGAAATAACGAATCTGGTTGTTTTGTAAATGGGTGTTTACATCGGTGAGCGGAATATTATCCACCCCATACCTCGCCAAGCCTAATCCAAGGGTGGCTTTTTCAAGCGGCATGGCAGCCACGGCATAATCATAACTGGCCTCTGACATCCGGCTGGAGTGGCCGACAATTACTGTTACAGAGGTTACGTCGCGCAATGCGGCTGGAAAGTTGGCTACGCTAGCTGCTTCGCCCGGCATACTAAGACTCAATCCGCCTAGACTTCCACTTCGGGCTCCAAAACCTTCGTCAGCCGTGCGATTAATGCCGGTGACATTTTCTAGTGCGGAGCTAAGGCCTGTGCTTAATATTCCGGTTAACATAAACACAGCGAACATAGCGACTGGGAGAGATAATCTGAGTGGATTCAGGCTGAGGAAAATGGCAGAAAAAAAACGAACTGAAACGGAGTTGCGCATCTGAAATAATTTAACAAGGACTCTCACTTTAAAGTTCCTGCTTTGGTAGATTCCGTCTCAAAATTCGATAGGATGTTTCAAAAAGGCTTTATAGCAGATAATTGCCTGTTGCACTTTTATATTTGGGCCATGGCTTTGCTTAAACTTCCTGTATTCGCCCTGAATACCATCTGCTTTCCGGGACATAGCATTCCCATACGCGTTTTTGAGGATCGGTACCATAGCCTTCTACAGGATTGTGAAGCAGCCGACCGCAGTTTCGTAGTCTCACTGATAAGTCGCGGTTCAGAAGTTGGAGATATGGCTACTCCATTTCGCGTGGGAACCTTAGTGGAATATTCAGAACTGCGGGATTCGGGAGGAGAATATTTTATTCAACCCCGAGGCAGGCATCGGGTATTTTTGGAAAACTTTGATAGGGAAAGCAAGCCTTATTTGTTGGCCGAATGCCGCTCTTATAACGATGAAGGAGATGCGGTCGCTGAGCCGGGAGACATTAGCGCACTGGAAGAAAAAATCAGCGCCTTGGCCTCGGACACTGAACAATTACAAGCCTCTGATGTACAAAGGATATTGATTGAAATGAAAGAAACCTTAAGCGCTGAGAATTACAGTCTTTTTCTTTGCGGCTGTCTTCAGATACCTACTATGAATTTACAGCATCTTTTGGAAAGCCGTTCGGCAGAGTATCGTTTGAAAAATCTAAAACATATTCTTTTTCAAGTCTAAGCGCCTAAATCACACTTGTCATCCGCAACCTTGGAACGAACCTAATACATGAACGTAATATTTGATTGGGCTGGTACACTGGCCGATGACGCGAGACTCACTTGGTCTCTTACCAATGATACACTTCAGCATTTCGGAGCCAAAGCAATCTCTTTTGAAGAGTACAAAAATGACTTTCGCCCGCCCGCAGATGAGTTTTATCGTAAACATTTACCTGCTACAAATTTTGTCACAATCGAAGCGTGGTTTCAAAATCGTTGCCTCGAAGCCTATCTTGAAGTGCCGCTCTTTCCCGGAATTGAAAACTTCGTAAAGCAGTACTCCTCTATTCATCATTTCGCAATTCTAAGCAGTTTGAATTCAGAATTGCTTAAACGATGTATACTGAAACTTGGATTGAGTGAGGCCTTTTTAGAAGTGAAAGGAGCGGCACTTGATAAATCTAGTGCCGCCCAGGATTTAATGGATAGTCTGGGATTTAAGAAACCCGAAACCATTTTGATTGGAGATATGCCTCATGATATCTTAAGCGCAAAAAAGGTGGGGATTCAATCCGCTGGGGTAACCTATGGATATGCTTCGGAAGCCGAACTGTTACTCTGTAAACCGGACCATGTATTTCACAGCCCCGAGGAGCTTCATCAATTTTTGGATAAAACCGCTTTACAGGAATCTGCCTTACCCATCGTAACAGTCGGAGGTCTTATTGTAAATTCAAAGAATCAGTTTTTATTGGTTCGCACTGAAAAATGGTCAAATCTCTACGGCACTCCCGGTGGGAAAGTGGAATGGGGAGAAACACTGGAAGCCGCCTTTTGTCGAGAGATTAACGAGGAAACCGGACTCGATATAGACGAAATTCGGTTTGTGATGATTCAGGACTGTGTATTTCATCCGCAATTCTATAAACAGAAGCATTTTGTTCTGGTAAACTATGTTGCCAAGTTGAAGGAATTGTCACAGCCAGCACAAGTTATTTTAAATTATGAATCCAACGATTTTGTATGGGTCAGCTGGGAGGATGCTCAAAAACTTCCCATCAACCAGCCTACTTTAATACTTATGCAGAAAAGCAAAGAACTGGGATATCTGTGATCGAACAAATCAGTATTCAACACTTGAAAGTCGACTGTTTCATTGGAGTTTATGCCTTTGAGCAAGAGAAGCACCAGAGCCTTTTTTTAGATGTAGATCTGGATTATTCCTTTCTCGCCTCTACGTATGAAGACGATGTTAGCAAAACCATTGATTATGCCGAAGTAAGCCAGACGCTAAACGATTGGATGCAATCACGCCGCTTTAAACTTATTGAAACAGTCGCGCATCAGGCCATTGATTTGCTCTTTGAAAAGTGGAGTACAATCAGCAAAATTAAAATCAAGGTGAAGAAGCCCAGCGCTGTTCCTAAAGCAGAATACGCAGCTGTTACAGTGGAAAGAAGGAGGCCTACTTGAAATCTGCCTTGGTGACTGGTTCAGCCAAACGCCTGGGCAGAAGCATCGTGTTAAAACTTGCTGAAGCAGGCTATTTTGTCTGGATACATTATCTCAATTCAAAAACAGAGGCCGAAGCCACGCTTGAAGAGGTGCGGCAAAAAGGAGGCGAGGGAAGCCTGGTTCAGGGAGATGTGGGTGACAAAAAGCAAGTAGCGTCCCTATGTAATCAAATTAAAGAAGATTCCAGATCGAGCTTAGAAGTCTTGGTAAACAATGTGGGCGAATATCTCGTCGGTCCATTAGAGAATTATCCCATCGAGTATTTTGAGCGGAGCATTCAAACTAATTTGCTGGGTTCTTATTATATGATACAGCATTGTCTCCCGCTTTTTTCAAGACAAGGAGGAGCAATTGTAAACATTGGTTACGCGGGCATTGAAAATATCACAGCCGCCCCGCACAATACAGCCTATGTCATTTCAAAATCAGGTCTCTTAACCCTGACCAAATC
>JBBQAD010000484.1:0-2634 GCA_038315885.1 Fibrobacteria bacterium
AACATTTTTAAATTTTAAGCGACTCTGCACCACACGAATGGGAACTTCAAGACCGTTTATTGAGGCATAGTGGGGCTGCAAGTTCAATTGATGGCTATCCAACCGAAGTCCACCAATAATTTTTCCATTCACATAGCCCACCAGACCCAAATATTTTCCCAGAGAAGCATACTGCTTAAGCAATTGTTCTACTGGTAATGAACTGTGCATTTCGATAATCGAATCATACATTGAAACTAAGACACGTAAGCCCATGCTTTTTACTTTTTCCTGGTGGTTCAACCAAGAATTCAGTTCAATTTCAGACAGTACTATTGTATCTGGGCTATCAGAGCGTAATCTTTGCTGAAGGCTAGCGATTAGTGAATCAAGCGCCGCCTGATTCATCAAGTTGCTTGGTAGTGTTACTTGTTGGGGAGATAGCATTCGTTTGATCTCCATAAATCGGAAAGCAAACATCCCCACAATGAGTAATAGAATTGTAATGACTACCACTGCAACAGTGGCAGGCAGAAGCATACTGATGTCTTTACGTTTGCTGGCCTCTGAGGCCATCATTGATCCAATTCACTAGTGGCTGTTGGAACTCTCTTCGGCAGGATGGGCTCCGTTTTCGGAGTTTTCTGTTGAATCGATCTGCACGGGCGAGTTAAAGGGCAAAGGCTTTCCCTGAATGGGATCAATTCTACCTCGATACAATGTATCCGCCATTGTATAAACAATAAAGATAGCGAGAAATACAAAGGTTCCCATAAAAATTACTGTGTGAAAGGGTTTGTCCCAACGTAATCCCATAAAAAAAGCTGCAACAATACCCATCTTGACAGTGGCAATGCCCATTGCCAAAACGATGTTTATAAAATGCAGATCAACTACCAGAGGAAGAAAATAATGATTGAAATGACCAAAGTTGATACGGGAACTGAATACGGTGACAAAGGTTAGTACCAGCAAGGCCCCAAAGGTTCTTGCAAGTACCTTCACCGAAACAATATGGTGTGAATGTTCCTGTGATGACATGATATGAACGCCTCGCTAAATCAGATAAAGTAGTGGAAAGAGAAAGATCCAGATTAAATCGACCAGATGCCAATAAAGCCCTGTGATTTCAATAGGAGTGAAATATTCTGAATTGAAATTGCCCTTGCGAGCTTTTTTCAACATCCAGGCAAGTATCCCTATTCCAATTAATACATGTAAACCATGCAGACCAGTCGCTACGAAATAAATTCCAATGAAAATATGGGCCCGATCAAAGTGAAAACCATGAGCAGCGAAATGACTTCCCGGAAGAATATGATGATCGAATTTTGCTGAATATTCAAAGTATTTCACGACCAAAAAGCCGCAGGCGAAAAGAATTGTAATTAAAAGATTTCTTTGCAGATTTTTTTGATCGCTCACCTGGGCCGCGCGAACTGCCAGGGCCATAGTAAATGAACTGCTAATCAGAAATACAGTGTTTAAGGCTCCTAACTTCCAGTTTAAATGGCTAGCCGCCTCCCTAAACATATCGGGATACCAGGAGCGATAAATTGCGTAGGCGCAGAACAGGCCGCCAAAAAAAAGAATTTCCTGGGCCAGAAAAAACCACATACCCAACTTAGCCGAATCAAATTCCTGTTCGCGCGATTCGAAATGATGGGCAACCGGTTTTATAGTTGACGGTGTTGAAGAACTCATTTAGAGGCCTCCGTACCGAATGCGTAAGGTCCATCTTTAACACTGGGTGTTTCACTGAAGTTGTGTAAAACGGGTGGAGACTCGGCAGTCCATTCAAGTGTAAGGGCACCCCAAGGATTTTTGGGAGCGATGGCGCCGTTTTTTAATGAAGCCAGGAGATAAATGAGCATGATAAGAATTCCTAGCCCCAAAATCCAAGAACCAAAGGTGGAGAATCCATGCAGATTTTGAAATTCAGGACTGTAATTGTAATAGCGACGCGGCATACCTTCAGAACCCATGAAAAACTGACTGAAAAAAGTCACATTAAATCCAACGAATACCAAGCCTGAAGAGATACGTCCCCAAAACTCGCTATACATTCGTCCTGTCATTTTTGGCCACCAGTAATGAATTCCTCCGAAGAATGCCATCACTGTACCACCCATCATTACATAGTGAAAGTGAGCGACCACAAAGTAGGTGTCATGCAAATGGATATCGAGTGATAGAACCCCCAAGATAATACCCGTCAAGCCACCGATTGTAAAGAGAAACAAAAACGAAAGTGCATATAGCATGGGAGTTTTAAGATCAATGGAGCCCTTATAAAGAGTTGCCACCCAGTTAAAAACTTTAATAGCTGTAGGAATGCCCACTAAAAAAGTGAGAAAGGAAAACATCATGCTTGAGTAGACCGATTGACCAGACACAAACATGTGATGTCCCCACACCAAAAATCCGATAATGGCGATTGCTACGGAGGAAAAGGCAATCAGTTTATAACCGAAAATGTCCTTCTTGGAAAATGCAGTTATAAGTTCGGAAATAATTCCCATGCCAGGGAGAATCATGATGTATACAGCTGGGTGAGAGTAGAACCAGAAAAAGTGTTGAAACAAGACCGGGTCGCCGCCTAAAGCGGGATCAAAAATTCCAATTCCCAGTGTGTTCTCAAGAATCAGAAGTAAG
>JBBQAD010000050.1:0-11473 GCA_038315885.1 Fibrobacteria bacterium
ACTCCGATATAGAGAAACACCATGTTTCTTAGGCAAAGCTTTAAACCAGATTTGGTAAATAGCCAAGCTAATAGGAGTGATGGTATAAGAGAAAAGCCCATCCAGAGCAGGCCTTTAACAAAAACACCAGCCGGCAGCCGAACTGAAAGGGATTGTAACTGTAGCAGTTCTTGAAAAAAGCTAGCCAAGTAAAAAACAGGAGCCAGAGCAAAGATAAACGACAAACTTTGGCGGACAAATAGAGACCAATTAAGAGGCATCCACTCAACTCGATACCAGGCAATGGACCGCAGGTTAAGCAGAGCGAGACTATGTTTCCCTTTTCGGCTAACGGCCCATGCACTAAAAAGTGAAAGACAAAAATGCAATGGGTAAAGAATTTTCCAGGAGAGGGGAAGCAGTAGAAGTAGAGACCAATACAATAGAAAACTGGAACAGAACAAAAGTGTCATAAGCAGTGCCCTTTGGGCACTTTGAAGCTTTCGATAGGGTCTTAGCCAAGTGTGAATGGCTGCAAAGGGGCCTAATAAAAAAGACAGCAGCCAAATCCATACCTGCCTAAGAATTAATTCTCTTCGTTTAAGCTCTGCTCGATCAGTTTTGATTTAAGCTACCCCTTGTCGGGTTAGATGAAAGATAAGTCCAGATACATCTGCAGGAGATACACCCGCCACGCGCTGCATTTCAGCAATGGTAAGCGGTCGATGAAGCGCCAGTTTTTGTCTCGCTTCAATTGAAAGTGTTTTGGCAAGTGAGTAATCAAAATCAGTGGGGATTCGTAAATTGGCCAAACGCTTGGCGCGTTCAATTTCACGTTCTTGACGTTCAAAAAATCCCCGATAAAGCACCGAGGTTTCGAAGCGAAAAGTCTCTACTGAATCGAGAGGATTTTCGAGCTGCATTAAGCAAAGTACAAATTGTAAATCGATTTCAGGACGCTGTAACAGTGCCAATGCGCTAGCGGATTCGTGTATGGGGCTGGAGTTCTTTGTTAACAACGCTGGATTGGCCAAGGCAGGGTTTAACTTGGTTTCTCGAAGTTGTTCTCGTAACACTGCTATTTTTTTCCAGGATGCCTCAAAGTGTTGCATCCACTTGTCTTCAATCAGCCCCAAGCGGTGACCGTAGGCTAAAAGCCGCTCTTCAGCATTATCTTGACGAAGGTGAAGCCGGTATTCTGCTCGAGAACTGAACATTCGGTAGGGTTCTTCCAGTGCTAAACCCGTGAGATCATCGGTCATCACTCCCAGATACGCTTCGGAGCGGGCTAATACAAAGGCCTTATCACCGCGAACTTTTAGGGCGGCATTAATGCCTGCCAATAATCCTTGTCCTGCTGCCTCTTCATATCCCGAAGTACCGTTTACCTGTCCTGCAAAAAATAAACCGGGAATCTCACGGCACTCGTAATTAGGCCATAGCTGGGTTGCATCGACCGAGTCGTATTCCACTGCATATCCGTAGCGTAACACTTGACAATTTTCTAGTCCGGGAATCGTTCGCAGCGCCTTATCCTGTATCTCTTTGGGAAGGCTGGAGGAAAAACCATTCACATAAATACGTTCGTTATGCAAGCCTTCTGGTTCTAAAAATAAGTGATGGGAATCTTTATCGGCGAAGCGGTTTACTTTATCCTCGACAGAAGGGCAGTACCGGGGTCCTACGCCTTGAATGAGTCCTGTAAACATAGGGCTTTCATGAAATCCCGTTTTTAAATAATCATGAGTGGTCGCATTGGTATGAGTAATCCAGCACACCGCATGATTTTTTAAAGGAGTGGTACTTCGGAAAGAAAAGGGTATCGGTTCGGAATCGCCCTCTTGTATTGTAGTTCGTTCATAAGAGATACTGTCGCGATGAAGCCGAGCGGGAGTTCCGGTTTTTAGTCTACGAATTTTAAGACCCAAGCTACGCAAGCTTTCAGAGAGTTCTTTGGCGGCAGCCTCCCCTATCCTTCCCCCTTCGGTGCTATTTAGGCCTGTATACATGACTGCACCGAGAAAGGTACCCGAAGTTATCACAACAGTTTTACCGAATAACACTTCTCCTGAGTTTAATATCAATTCAAAACCGGAATTAGCAAAACCCTCGGCGGAGCTTGGTTTTAGGTTGTGTAACTCTCCTTCTAGAAGCATCAGATTTTCCTGATTGGATAATTTTGCTTGCATCAGTGTAGCATAGAGATCCATATCCATTTGGGCCCGAGGGCCCCAGACAGCCGGACCTTTGGATCGGTTTAACATACGGAATTGAATTCCCGCCTGGTCAGCTATTTCTCCCATCAATCCGCCCAGCGCATCAATCTCCCGAACGAGTTGTCCCTTTGCCAAGCCTCCGATAGCGGGGTTACATGACATTCGGCCAATCGCGTTTAATTCCATAGTTAGCATGCAGGTTTGTGCACCCATACGTGCGGAACACCAGGCGGCTTCAATTCCTGCGTGACCTCCACCAATAACGACAACATCAAATTGTTTGGACATTTTTAGACAAACGCTTTCGTTTTCAAAAATCTAACAAGGCTGCCGCAAGATGCAAAACAACTACTTTTAAAGGCGGGTATGAAGTATGAAAGAATTGTGAAATGAAGTACTGGCTTATGAAAAGTGAACCGGATGTTTTTTCCCTTCAAGACTTGAAGAAACGTCCCAAACAAGAAGAACCTTGGAACGGGGTACGAAATTATCAAGCCAGAAATCATATGCGCGACCTGATGAGCCTTGGCGATCGCGTGCTGTTTTATCACTCAAGAGCAGAAACCATTGGGGTAGCCGGTTTGGCCGAAATCAGTCGAACAGCTGTTTCAGACCCGAGTGCATTAGATCCGAAATCCGATTATTTCGATGCAAAAGCCAGCCCTCAAAAAAATCCCTGGGTGATGGTGTTTGTGCATTTCGTGGCTGAGTTTAAAAGAGTAGTAAGTCGGGATGAATTAGCCGCCGCTCCCGGATTGGAAAACATGCTGGTGCTAAAGCGCGGCATACGACTCAGTGTGCAGCCGGTAACCATGGATGAGTACAGCATTGTTAAGAAGTTAGGCCTGTCGCTATAGACGAAATAGACCAAAAGGTTTTTCTCGTATGGCCGAGAGGCTGCAGGGAAGATTCACCTTCTACTTCATCGGGATTTGAGAAATTAGGTCTAAAATCCCAAATTTTCGAAGTAGCTAAAGCCTAACGCTACATAACTTAAAGAAGAAGCTCTGAAATTCCTTTAGATTTCTGATATGTACATGGAGTACCGAAGAAGTATAGACGAAACCCCCCGGATTGGCGTGATTGAAGCCATTGACTCTATTAATCCAGATGCTAATCGTCAGGATAGCGATGCAAAGTTGCTTCGTCGCCTAAAACAGCGTTTAAGAAAGCGTAAACAAAGCTCTGGGCAGTCAAAAAATTATTCGGCAGAAAATGACTTTGGTGACGCAATTACCGGCCAAAATACTGGAGCAATAGCCAGCCTGTTTACTGATGGCGATCACTACGAACCGCAGAGACTTACACGCAAGATAGTTTGGCAATATAATCAGGATGCCAAAAAAGTGCCCATGTTCCGTCGATCCTATATCGCCTAATGGCATAATTTCATAAAATTTTCAAGGCTTTGTATCTTTGAACGGTGTTTCACCGTTTTAATCTGCATGTTGCCCTGCTTGTCACTTTAGTGCTTCAACTTTTGTTGGGATGCAGCACTTCCAGTTCCGTAGATCCCCCAGTCAATGACTCTGCCCCTGATTTGGCAAAGCTCCGAATTGAAGAGGACAGTCTGCTCGCCAATCCTACCCTGCCTATTGCAGTAGTAGATCAAAATTTCAATTACCAACTGCGCCCTGCTGACTTTGCCAGCGATTGGGTTTTTAGCACGGACAGTGTTACAGCCTCTCTGGATACAAATTACAATCCATGGAAGATTGAAAGTGATGGAGCCCTTCATTGGACTCCTCGAGATGATGCCCAATTTTCCCAGCGTTATGTGTACGGTATCACTGTTTATCTAAAGAAGAACGATCAGATTTTTCCTCAGCAGATTTTTCTCTGTGTAACAGGTCCGAAGCTGTTTCAACGATTGGCCGACCAACAAATTCTCAACTTTACAATTGATACTATTGGATTACAACTCGATTTGCCCCTAGCTGTGCAACAGGGAGAGACGATAAGTTTGCATCGAGGGCCGCAAGAACAGTTACTGGCGAGCCAGGATCTATGTCTCTTTCGTTCGTACTTAATCAGAAACAGTCCGAGTGACAGTTTGGGATTTTCTGCCCCCGTTGGAGTCAACCTTGAATTTGGGAATCACCCTCGCTTTGCCTTGTTGGATTGGAGTAAACTCGATTTATTTTGGTCTTCCGAGTCGGCCCCATTGCGTTTTTTCAAAATCACGGAGTCCGTTAATGTCTCCCGCATCACAGGGCATATTCCCGGCCCAGGCTTAATCAGTCTTGGTGTGACAGACTGGAGTGTAACACAACCTCAAGTCTACTCAGCTTCACATCGCCCCCGCTTTCATTTGGACTCCTTGAAAAACTCTTCAGATGGAAGTCTGACTCATTTTGCCGTGCATGACAGCATCAGCCGTTATTGGTTTTTAGGAGCCAAGGGTCCGTGGATGAGTCGGGATTCGATTTTGTGGCGGTGTAACAGTGCTCTTGAAATTGCCAGGTCAACTCTACTTCAACTTGTATCGGGTGATCCATTACTCTCTCCGCTTATCTATCTCAACCTGGAAAGCAAATCCGATCTGGGCTCCAGTTCAAATTCCCTGCACCTTAGCTTGTATGAAGTTCATGAACTATCGCTCGAAAACTTGGCTCAAACAGTGGCTAAGCAGTGGTTGCAGTTGATTTATCGAAAACAATTTAATTTGGTTTCCAATTTTTCTGCCGTCGAGAACCGGGCACTCGCACAAGCCTATACCGGAGCAGTTGTTTACAGCCTAGTTTCAAAGGTACTTGATAAATCAGTCGAAGAGATACTCGATACTTATGCTAAAAAATTCCATCCATGGTTGGGCTTGCAGCAGGTGAACCATGATAGGCAACGCAACAGCTTGATTCTTTTTTGCGACTTTCTTTTAGATAAAGAAAGCGGAGTCACAAGTGAAATGCTTCCTAAAATAATTGGGGAAGTTCATAAAAACGGTATAAAAGCTGCTCTTAAGACAATCAATCCCTTTGGTCAGTCTGACATCAATGTACTACTCAAAACCTATGCTCAATATTTATTCTCAGATAGTCTTTTATCAGTGCGTGAGCAAACGCCTCCAATATTAGATCTTCAGATTACTAAAGAAAATAGGGTTTTAAAACTCACTGGACGCTACTCGTCTTGGTCTACCCTAAATAAGGCGCTGGATCCAAAAGAAATAAATCCGGATTCAACATCGGATTCACTTGATACATATACACTTCAGCTGAATCCCCAATTTATGCGTTTGAATGCAATTTCCTTTGTTCATTGCAATATTGCCTGGGGATCAGATAAACAAGCTGAATTCAGGATTATCAGTGATACAAATGCTGTTATCCAACGTGGTTTTAGTACAGGGGTTTATGATACTCTTCATTCTGAGGGGCAATGGTTAAACAGCATGAATCTAAATTCAGGTGAACACCTACGACTAATCTGGATCAATACCGGCGAAGAGGCCCATAGCTTGCAAAAAAGTGATTTACAAATCCAGGTCCATGTACGACGCTAGGAGACAGTAAATCGAAAATAGTAGGCAGCGATAAAAGCCTTTAGTCACCCATAGATTTGCTTGGATTTTGAGCTTGATCCCAGATCGGAGTTTGCCGAGGGTCGAGTGACAAGAGTTTACCAGCTTGCATGATTTCAATTCCATGATTGGTTGACTCAGTGCTAGCGAATCCGTTGATATACACTCGCCGGCTATAGGGGCTTTGGTTGGGAGGTGAACCATGAACCAGGTAGGGGTTCCAAAGCAATATATCCCCAGGTTCTAACAATACCGGAACTGCTT
Source organism: Fibrobacteria bacterium (assembly GCA_038315885.1). Lineage (GTDB taxonomy): Bacteria > Fibrobacterota > Fibrobacteria > UBA11236 > JBBQAD01 > JBBQAD01. The sequence goes on from JBBQAD010000050.1 coordinate 5,980, forward strand.
CACCCAATCGTTCCAGAACTGAAGCATTGTTATTGTTTACATCCCACTCCCCATAACCGCCCAGGTCAAATTCTTTTTCGCCTAAATGGCTGCCGGGATAAACCCAAATGCAACCATTTTCAATGTAACAGGCATCAACAGCTAAGGCACTTTGCACAAAAGTATGGTAGAGATTGTAATACTCATTTGCGGGGCGACGAAAAACGCAGTCTTGATGCATTTGAAAACTAACCGATTCTCCTGGACGCTTGTAATGCAATTGATTGACTACCTGCCTTAAATTATCACCCAATAGCCGCTTCACGGCATCGATTAGCGGTGGGCAAAGCCGATAGCGATTTAATCCGGCATGAAAAGCGGCTGGCCACTTGATCAATTTCAAGGCACTTTGCCCGTTGATTTCAATGAAACGCATTTCTGACCAGGGATGCGGCCGCGTATTACCAGCATACCGGGGACCGGCAATTTCGTTGAAGCAGCGGGAGAGACCTTCGATATCTTCTGCCTCTAATGCCTGGCGAATCACGACAAAACCTTGCGACCAATATTCGTGAGTCCAATCTGTTAAATGAACCGGTTTGAAAGGAAGTGCCATACCTAGGAATATACCCGAAAAGTAAGTTTGGCTATGGATTTTTCTACGGTCACCTTTATCGGAAATTCAGTTTGCAAAAGCCTTCATTTCGCTTTAGGTGGGGCTTTTATACGGGAATGCGCTCTACGCGTGGACCTAAAGAGCAAATTATATCATAGGGATGAGTTTGCTTGATTCGAGCCCAATCTTCTATGGTAAGCTCTTTTTTTCCGCTCTTTCCAACTATGATAACCTCATCTCCCACTTTAGCTTCTGGGCATTTGTTGAGATCTAAGGTTAAATAATCCATGGAAACTCGTCCCAACACAGGGCATGCCCGTCCCTTGACTAAGACTTCGGATGAATTGCTGGCTGCTAGTGGAATTCCATCTGCGTATCCTGCAGGAATGGTACCGACCCAGGTATCTTTGAAAAGCGTATGACTGCAGCCATAGCCTATCGTGAATCCGGCGGGCAGCCGACGACGCGCGATTAGACGAGTTTTTAAGCTTAATGTGGGTTCTAAATGAAAGCTCCTTCGCCCTTCCAAATCGTATACACCGTAGAGATTGATTCCCGTTCGCACCATGTTGTAGGGTGACTTAATCGTCTCGGTGAGATTATTAATCGCATCTGAATTGGCCATGTGTACAAAAGGAAATTGAAGGCCGTTTGCCTTAAGAGAGTGTAATACCTCTTCAAAGCGGATCTTTTGAAGCAGAGAATGTGGGTTTTTGGGATTATTCGCGTTGGAAAAATGGGAATACAGTCCCTCTAAGTTTAATCTGGGTAATTGAGCAATTTTTTTAATGACTGTTTCTGCTTCGAAGTAAGGAATTCCCAATCGACCCATACCGGTATCCACTTTAATATGGATACGAACATTTTTTTTCTGCCGTCTGGCTTCACGGGAAATATGCTGAGCAGTATTCAGGTCACCCACTGGACAAATTAAGCCTAGACGAACACTGGGTTCTATTTCACTGGGCAGCAAGGCGCTCATGACCTGAATGTCTTGGGAAAAGTTTTTGACTAGAGGAATCGCTTCTTTGATTTCTGCAATCCCGAAACGCCTTGCTCCAGCCTCATCCAAGGCTTTTGCAATCGTCATCGCCCCGAGACCATAGCCATTGGCTTTTAGCACTGCAAGCACGCTGCAGGGCTTAACTTTTTGAGTAATCCTTCTAAAATTATTCTTAAGCGCGCTTAGTTTGATTTCTAGCCAGACACGGGATTGGGGAAGGGCTTTTTTCTTAATCATTTTATTGGTTTTGAATAACTGTAACTAAATGCTTATCTGTCATCACTTCTGAAGCGGAATTTCTCGGTCTGCATATGCACTTCCAAAACTACAACGAAATCCGATGTAATTGGATTTTTTAGTGGGACCCTCTTTGCTACGGTATGCAGGCCGTAAAACCGTTGCATTAAAATTGGCGCTACCTCCACGCAAGACCTTGAAATCTCCATCGTTCGGGCCCTGCGGATTATCCTGTGCAGAAAAATCATAGGTGCCAAACCAATCAGAGACCCACTCCCAAACATTGCCATTTAAATCATAAAGCCCATAAGTATTGGCCGTTCGGCTTCCGACACTATGCACTTTTCCATGTGCATTGCCTTCATGCCAGGCAAAACGATTTATATCACTCGGATTTTCCCAGGGAAATTCACCACTCGAGCCTGCTCGGGCTGCATATTCCCATTGCGCCTCCGTGGGAAGCCAGCCACCCACAGCCAAACAAAAACGGCGAGCCTCTGACCAATCAACTGATTCAACGGGTAGATCCGGATTTTTAACCGTGGAAGGATTGTATCCCATTATCGCCTCAAAATAACTTTGGCTGACCTCATATTGGTGAATTCGAAAAGGACTGAGTGTCACTCGATGGGCAGGGCTTTCTTGCTGCTCTCCTCTTTCTGAACCCATGTTAAATTCTCCCCCGGGAATCAACATTGTTCTGCCATAAGTCTTCGCATTGTTCTTTTTTAAAAATTGGAGTCTTTCTGTTGGCGATATTTTTGGAAGCCCTGGACTATCGGTACCTTTAGGGTTAGAGGCTGTGTTGGATGCTGCAAATGGTTTTAGCGCTTGGGTTTTCTGTATCTCGGAAGTCTCTTGAAATTCGGGTATAAAAAATTCTGGGCTAGCAGAATTTACTTTTGGCTTTTGGATTTTAACATTGCCAGCGAAGGATGTTTGTTCATCTGAATCAGAAGAGATGCTTTTACCTTCGCTGGTCTTTAGAGGAAGCCTGGAGCTCTGTTTCTTATCCAGGTACTGATACTCATTGTGAGATGCAGAGCCTACAGTGGGACTTTGCAATTTTTTTTTCCGCAGTCCATAGTTGAAATCACTTCCCTGTTTTTTTTCGTGCACAGAAGACTGTAATTCAATGGATCCCCTACACTCTTGCTCCGTTCCAGGGGAAAGAAAACATTTACCGCTCCAACGGCTCTCCTTACCAGGCCAGATCAGATTTATTTGATGAAGACCAGGCTTGATTTGAAGAAAACGGCTGGGAGTAAAGCGCGAGTATTCTTGCATGTCCAATTCTATAGTTGCTCCCGGAGGTTCAGAACTGATTAAAAGTGCTCCAGGTTCGGTGCCGAAGGCCATGCCCTTATCGGCTTGCAATCGTTGCCATCGACCGCCGATGTTAACCTCTATTTCAGTTCGATTAGGCAGATAAATAGCCCTGTCCCAGCCCACATAGACTTCCGGTAGGTCGTCTCTGAAATCACTGCTGCTCCCTTGGCCCGCTGGATAGCAGCGTAAGAAGGGGGCCTCTTTAACTGCATCAAGTGGGAGCAGATAACGACCCATAGAGCGGGCATTGTCGATATTTAACCAGCCTCTATAACAAGCGTATCGATTGCGCGAGAGCTTTTTACGATACAAGAGCTGACCCTCGGGTGGAAGCATAGGCTTGTCCAATTTCAATTGGTCCCCCGCTAAGGGAAATAAATAAGTCCCGGCCTCAATGAAGCGGGGTTCTTTCAATTCAAATTCGCCGATGATGTACAGATCGGCAGCCCAAGCTTTTCTGCATCCTAAACTCAGAAAAACCAAAAGCAAAAGTATTTGAAAAGCCACTTTCGGCATTCGGACTAATATTCTTATCTTAAGCTTCTCTTCTGATGAATCAGCTACTGGGTTTTTGACCTCAAGACTTTCAACTGGCGGGTGGATAGAATCTATGCGAATAAGCTTGGCGAATAATTTTAACTCCTGTTTTGTTTGGTCCATCCCTGTTTTTCTTTTGTTAGCAGCTTTCGGCAGTGAGGCAGCTCAAGATTATAGTAGCGAAGATGTCAAAGGCCGAAGCTTTTCCTCTCAGGATATTACCAAGAACAGCTACATCGGTGCAAGCCTGGATGGGGTTGCTTTCAATGGCAGTTTTGGCAGTGATGTAAATTTTAAGAGGGCTAGCGCAAAAAATCCCAATTTTGCAGGGGCACAGCTTTCGGAGTGTAATTTTAGCGAAGTCAATTTTGAAAGTCCAAACTTTGCCGGAGCGGATATCCGTGCCTCCACTTTTAAACGGGCTAGTCTGGATAATGCGAACTTTAAAAACTGTGTCTTAATCGAGACCGACATGTCGGGAATCAGTGCTGAAAAAAGCAATTTCGTAGAAGCCAAGTTTGCTGAAAAGGCAAAATTTAGTGGAGCAAAACTTCGCTTGGCACAATTCAAAAACAATTCATTGGAATACTCGGATTTTTCTAAAACCATTTTGGCCGACGCAGTTTTTCTAGCAGTTAAATTTGAAAAAGCGGATTTCTCAAAGGCTGTTGTCAGTAACACTGATTTTTCTGAGTGCAATCTAACCGGTGCCGATATGCGCAAGCTCCAGTTTGTGAATACAAATCTATCGCTGACCAATTTGGTTGAAACCGATTTGCGGGGAGCCTCATTTTCCAATGTCCGATTTGATCGATCTGAACTTGCCTACACTCGGCTTTCTGGAGCCAGTTTTGCTCGTTGCTCTTTTCAAAACGCCTCGTTTTATAAAACTGATTTGGCGGGTCTCGATTTTAGCCAATCCATATTTACAGGGGCGAGCTTTGATACTGATTATTTAAGAAAAACTAATTTCAGTTATGCCAATATGGAAAAGGTAAAGTTCAATACGTCAAAGGATTTAGACAAGCCGGTTAAAATCAGCAATGTCAACTTTAGCGATGGACGCTTTCAATTTGCGGACTTTTCCAATTGTCAATTATTTAACTGTGATTTTACCAATGCCGACTTAAGCTCGGCGGTTTTTGAAGGAGCCTTTGTTACTGCTTGTGACTTTAGCGGAGCAAATATGGCAACTACGGCTACCTCCACCACCAAGTTCAAAAAAAATCTCTATAATACTTCAACTCGCTTTCCGAGAACCTTTCGACCTAATCCGACCGAGTTTCGCGCAGTTCGCTAAATCTTGGCAAGGGCTTTGTTAACAAAACCCTATTCAATTCAATCGGAATTTTCTTGGATTTTTATCTTTAGTTATTGGTTTTTTGTAGGCTGGGCAATACATGAGACGCAAAGTAGTACATGCAGGAGCAACGGAATTAACCTATGAAATTCGAGAAATCGTAAAGGTTGCCGATCGTTTTCGCAAATTGGGAATTGAAATTCATTGGGAAAATATTGGAGACCCCATTCAGAAAGGCACACAGCTGCCTGATTGGATGCGCGAGCGGGTTGCCGACATTTGCAAGGATTCAGCCAGCTATGGCTACTGTCCCACCAAGGGCGTCTTAAAAACCAGAGAGTTTTTAGCTGAAAGAAACAACGCTCAAGCCGGTGTTAAAATCACATCAGAAGATATTCTCTTCTGTAACGGTCTGGGCGATGGTATCTCAAAAGTGTATCAGTACCTCGATCCGGGGGCTCGTATCATCGGGCCCTCTCCTGCCTATTCGACT
>JBBQAD010000260.1:0-5577 GCA_038315885.1 Fibrobacteria bacterium
CATTTCTTCGAGTCTGGGCGCCAGTTTAAGGGATTGTTGTAACACATCATTTTGTACCCGCAATCGCGTATTCTCGCTTTTCAACTCCCTGTTTTCGCTAAATACCGATAGAGTTCGGTTGACTCTTGTTAGTACAAACTGAGCAGGATAAAGAAATGTTGTAATGGCTACATCATGGAAAACTTGTTTTTGGGAGCTATTGAATGAAAGCAGCACTGTACAAAAAGCACAACACAAGGCCAATGAAAGCAAGCCATTCCAGACTCGAAGAAGGCGATAAACAATATCAAAAAGACTCAAGTGCCCTCACCACTGGCAAATGCTTTGAACTCAATTGGTTTATCGGGTTGAACCCATCAATACTTTCTGATACTTATCTAAGTCTTCCAGAATTCTGGCCGTTCCCTTAACGACACATACGAGAGGATCATCGATTACATTCACGGGTAAATTTGTTTCTCGACGGAGCAATTCATCAAGACCACGCAACTGTGAGCCGCCCCCGGTCATCACAATTCCCTTGTCCAATATATCTGCCGATAGTTCTGGAGGAGTCTGTTCCAGAGCCCTTTTAACGGCATCCACAATTTGAGATACGGTTTCAGAAAGTGCCTCGCGAATTTCGACAGAGCTGATTTTCATGGTGCGGGGAACCCCAGCCATTAAATCTCGACCCTTCACTTCCATCTCAATTTCTTTCTCAAGAGGATAGGCTGAACCGATTTGAAACTTAATATTTTCTGCTGTGCTTTCTCCAACCAGGAGATTGTAATTCTTCTTTAAGTAATTGACGATGGCGGAGTCCATCTCATCGCCACCGATTCGAACCGAAGCATCGCAGACAATACCATATAATGCAATGACAGCAATTTCAGAGGTTCCTCCTCCGATATCAATAATCATGTTACCAGAGGGATCTTCAACTGGAATTCCCATTCCGATTGCAGCTGCCATAGGCTCGGCCACGAGATACACTTCTCGAGCTCCAGCGCGCTGGGTTGAATCAAGTACAGCCCGTTTTTCCACTTCGGTGATTCCAGAGGGAACACCAACCACCACTCGAGGACGCATCAAAAAAAGTGGGTAACGCTGTACCGAACTGATGAGCCGCTGTAACATTCCCTCAACCATATGAAAATCGGCTATGACACCATCTTTCATGGGTCTACTTGCGCATATTTCACCCGGTGTCCTTCCCAGCATGCGCTTGGCTTCAGTACCAATGGCTACTACGCGATTTGATCGCCGCTCCACTGCAACTACTGAGGGTTCGTTTATAACAATTCCTCGCCCTCGCACATGAACCAGCGTATTTGCGGTCCCAAGGTCGATTCCAATATCACTGGATAAAAAATCAAACAATTTTACACCTGCCCATAGGAAACTTAGAGGAGCTTTCTCCAAAAATTAAAAAATCTAGCCCCCAAGCTCATTAGAAAATTTCTTGGGAGTGAAAATAAGCCTTAGGTTATACCGATCCCAGAAGCGAGTTTCGGTATGAAACCGATACTTTCTCACTTGACACATACTGATGCCCTTAAGATAGAAGTAATAAACCACAGCGTAAGCTTGATAAACTCTTGCGGTATCGCCTTGAAACATGATCAAAGTATCGATTTTGAAATGTGCATTGGGATGAATAATTTCACTTTTTCCCGTCGACTTTAACTCTTCTAGTATATCATTTAAATCGGAACTTGCAATCACATCTAGTTTTTCTTCAACGCTTTTCTTATTGGCTGAACAGCCCATCAGAAACAAAAATAGCCAGCAGACGCTGGCTATTTTCACAAAGTGCTTCATGCTCTAAAATGAATAAGTTGCCGAGATTCTGGAAAGGACATGATGCTGCGGGCCAGAAAATAAATTTCCTGCCGTAAATACAACATCCTCTGCAACAGTTGCGTCAATCTTAAGCTTTTCTTCAACATTGATTCCCAACCCAAAACCAACATGATCACCCGGGCTCGTGTCGGCAACCGGGTTCGTGTAGGTGTAATTATATGTCCTTTCAGAGTCCTGTACTTCGCGGTAGCTTATCTCTTTCTGCCCTCCTACGCGCAGAACCAACCAATCCCACCAAATATTGCGCTCGATACCAAATGCAATTCGGGCACCGGTATTGGTTACCAAATTCTTATTGCTGCCATACGAGTTATATCTCATCGAGCCATTTGTAGAAGTCATTCCAATCTGATCCAACTGATTCCATAATCCCGTAACACCCAACCAGAAAAATCCACGGTCTAGAGATACGTTAACCCCTAAGCCTGCCTCAAAATCATTAAGCTCTTGGCCAGGTGCCTTTATTGACGAATAGTTTAGAATTGGGACTAGCTCGCCATTGATGATTTCCAAAGTCGAAAAGAGACGGGTCTTGATAAATAAACTGTAATTCGGATCAACATCAGAAGGACCGTAGGCTAAAGAAGCAAAGCCAAAGGATACCTCACCATCGATATTTCTTGCTAGCGGCCAGTTCAACCCGAGATCAAAACGCAATCCATAGATATTGATATTATCGCTGATTCCAGAGTCGCCTCCCAGAATCTGACCATTATGCAAATTTGCACCTTCTTGCATGGCAACATAGATATGGGAGCCAATCATCCCCCCATTGGCTAGGGTAAAACCTAGAAAGCCATCAAAATTGGTAGCCGGATCAGGAATTGCATAGCCATTAGCGAAATCTGGAACCAAGGAAAATAATTCTTCATCAATGCGATTTAGGGCGCCGCCAATACTGATTTGGGGGTAAAAACTACCCATCTCTTTATTTTTGGAGATTGAGTACGAAAAAATCCCACCAAACCAGGAGTTTTCTGGGTCACGATTGTAACGGGGATTATTAAAATTCTGGCCATTGTTTCCGTTAATTTCCCCTATGGCTGTAGAGTCAATTTTACTCTGTCGATAGCTTCCCATTTCACCAATTAAAAAGTTGGGGAAAATATTCATATTTGCCGGATTTTGAAAAATGCTAACATCATCCATAAAATATGTCGCACTTTTACCCATCGACTCGACGCGTGCAAATGTGGCAAATGACTGTTGGCAGAGTCCTACCAGCGAGGTGGCTAGCACCCCCATTAGCCTAACTTTTCTCATGGAAAAGCTCTCCTATGAATTAGATAAATGATTTTTCCCGCCGTGAACCTATGAAATAGTTTCCTAAAACCCAATAGTCAACGACCGCAATCAATAATGAAGGCATAATCAAGGTGAATTGTATCCTATTTCACGACAAAATGCCAGAATGATAGATACTTGACCTAAACGTGCTAGGGAACTACCCAAATTAAGAGGGCGAGTTGGGAATCCCCAAACTCGCCATGCTTGATAAAAAATATCACATCCAGGCCTAAAGACAGAACGAATCCGTCTTTATATCAGCAATTATTCTGAGAATGTAAACGGTACTGTAACGATATCGTTTCCTGTTCCCTTGATTTGCTCGAATCTCCAGGACATAATCTTTCCGCGGATTTCACTATCAAATTCAGATACACCAGTCGTGGTAGAAACGATATCCAATTGAATGATTTTTCCGCTAGGAGCAATTGTAAATCGAACTGTAACCTTACCGCTAAAACCAGGATTTGTTTTTAGGTGCTTATTATAAGTATGCCGTAAACCTGGAGAATGCTGACGTATCACCCGTAATATATCAGCAGTAGAACGCTGACCACTCGACTGGCCTAAATCGATGTCCGAAGCAGAGGGGGCTTTCAAGTTGCCTTTGGCTTTTACACCAATAGGTCCTGCATCTCCGCCGAGAAGACTTCCAAGCAGATCATCGATTCCACCCTCACCGCCGGCTGCGTAGCCTTCATTAAAGGTTCCATCTAGACGACCTCTTCTTCCACCTAAACGTGTTTCACCTGTTTTTGTTAGGCCTGAAATTTGGTTGATGACTTTGTTGACATCTTTGGCAAATTTCTGGTTCATCAAATTATAGGCTTCTAAGGAATTGTTTTTGGATTTAGCAGTGATTAGTTGAAGTACACCTTTGCTTAAATGCGCTTTAGGATCACCCTTACCCTTAGGTTTTCCACCCGCACCGGATTTCTTTTTGACCTTTTTCTCCTCTTTCTTCTTTTCCGCTTTTTTCTTCTCGGTCAGCTTTACTGTAACAGAAGTGGTATCATTGAGCTGATCGGCGATCGCCAATACAGTGGGAATCACAAACTCGGTTGTAATTACCCAGGAACCGATTAGAATCCCTAGTAATGCAGAAACAGACATGAAATATTTCAGCCGCTTATTTTCATCAATGGCGAACTTTTCTGTAAATCTGTCTTGTTGTTTAGCCATGCTCAGACTCCTTCTTCGCCTTTACGAATTACCGCAAACTTGATGTTGTTGTATCCAGCATAACCACATGTAGCCATGACTTTCGTGACAACGTCATAGTCCATATTTTTATCGAACTGCACTACAACTTTTCCAGTAGATTCTTCTGTAACACCCATTAACTCTGCCCTTATTTCATTCTCTCGCTTTTCAAGCAGAATTTCCAAGACGGGTTGCACATTCAGACTGTCTTGTTTTCGCACATCTTCGGTTTTCACGATCTGCTGATCATCGACCATTATCCATTCTTCGTCACCCACTATTGTTAGACTGACTTCTTGGGGCGAACGTGATTGGGCTGAAACAGGCAAAACCAAATTGCTGGCCGAGGTCATTAGAGACCCTTCGGCTGCAAGCAAGTTCAGCAGAAAGACAAGAACGATAGTCATCACATCCATCAAGGAAGTAATGTTTAGACCCATAGGACTAGCTTTTTTCTTAATTCGTGACATATTAGCTCTCTCCTCCTTGTAACAAGGAAAGTGAAACACGATCGTATCCCGCGTTCTTTGCGGCATCCATGACTTGTATCACTTTGTCGTAGATCGTATTGGGTTCCCCAAGCACAGTGATATCATCGATATCCTTGGGAAGGTCTTCTTTATCACTGTAGGCTCTATGGATTATTTCCAAATTATATGCCAGTTGCTGATAGGCTGAAAGTTTTTCGATTTTACAATTCTGGGCCGTGGCTCCATCCATCTTAAACATCGTTTCACTTCCAATCCTCCGATAGCTTTCGCCTGGTTGCGGAATGGTGGTATACCACTCTCCATCGGGCTTAAGCAGAGCTTCGTCAAAAGCATTGACTGCAATGAAAGTAAAAGTACCAGCATCGGCAGAATCTTTTTTGGTCAAGGCATGGAGGTGGATAGTTTCTCTCTCATAGGGGCTCATCACCCGGTTGTCAGTAGGCGATCTCACCTCTTCGTCTTTACCACCCCACACTTTACGGAAAACATGGCCATCAGAACGACTTCTGTATTCCACTTCTTCTTGATAGTAGATTGAAGGCATAAAGCCCGCAGCTGCACCCAGTGTGATAGTTTGATCATTGATGATAACAGCTAAGTTCATCAAATTAGGATCAACATCTGTAGGGGCAGTTGGAGCATCGTTGCGCTCAGGCAAGGTCAGTTCCAGAATACCCAGTCTTTCAAACTGAGCAACCGAAAGAAGGAAGGGGATCAATATGGCAAACAAACTCATAATTGGGAGCATGTT
>JBBQAD010000492.1:0-2309 GCA_038315885.1 Fibrobacteria bacterium
TGTCGAATAACATCTGCGAAAATGGATTTATCTTTGGCATCTCTGTCCCAATTATGAAGATGATCGCGCAGACTAACCGGTCCTCGCACTTTTTTCGGAATATCCTGCATCATTTGAATAACCCGAGGTGTCATGTCGTCATGAATGGCCTCATACAAGGCTTGCGTTACCGGAAATCCCACAGCCACCAAAAAAAATGGAATAACAAGAAGAAACTGTTTTGCCCGCATAACTACCTCAGAACTGGAAATACAAGAAGGGGTTAAAGGCCTGTGTATACATCATAACAATCCCAACGGCGAAGGCTGCCATGGCAATTCCGACTCTCGGCCAGGTGATCTTGTTGGCCATGTCGTAGGCTTGTAAGGGTTGATAGATGAAAAAAGCACAGATAATCATCTCTATCACATTTACCGTCGCAAATACTTGGGAGTGACTCAGGCTCGCAAAGGTACCGGGCTCAATCGCTCCAAACATGCATTGGATATACTGAAATGCATGAGCCAAATTTTCTGCTCTGAAGAAAACCCAGGCGATGAGTACGATGAACATTGTAATAGCAACTCGGACAAAGCGAGGAAGTTTTCCATAAAAAGGTTTTTTACCAGACCAGCGCTCAAGAGCAAGCCAACTGCCATGAATGGCTCCCCAGACAATAAACTGCCATTGGGCGCCATGCCACATCCCTCCCAAAAGCATGACCAAGGCTAAGTTGATATAAGTACGAGTGTTTCCTTTTCGATTTCCGCCGAGGGGGATATACAAATAATCTCTTAAAAAGGTGGAAAGAGAAATATGCCAACGCTGCCAAAAGTTGGTGATACTATCGGCATGATAAGGGTCATCGAAATTTTTCAGAAATTCAAAACCCAGCATCATTCCAAGCCCACAGGCCATGGTCGAATAGCCATTGAAGTCAAAATAAATTTGAAAAGAATAGGCAATAATTCCCCACCAGGCTACCAGTGCATCGGGTCTATCGACTGCAAAAGCCGCATCAGCGACTCTTCCGGCGGGATTGGCCAACAATATTTTAAGCCCGAAGCCCAGCATAAAAAGCATTAAGCCACGAGAAAAGAGATCCATTGTATGCTTGCGAGAATTCAGCTGCTCTTCGATTGTATTGTAGCGAACAATGGGGCCGGCAATTAATTGGGGAAAAAGCGCCACAAAACAGGAAAAATCCGCAAAGGATTTTACCGGTTTACTGGAACCCATGTAAACATCAATCGTGTAACTCATGGTCTGAAAAGTGTAGAAGGAGATTCCGATTGGCAAAGTGATATAAAAAATCTGGAAAGCCGGTTGCCCTAAATTGTTGAGAATCCAATTCGCATTCACCTGTGCAAAAACCGCATATTTGAAAACGCCCAATAGTGACAGGTTTCCAATCATGGAGACCAGAAGGGCAGATTTGCGCTTCAAATGGGAATTATCAAAATTCCCAGCAACTCTACCGCAGTAATAATCCATGATTGAACTGATCCACATCAGTGTAACATACCAGGGTTCAAACCAGCCATAAAAGGCATAGCTCATGATGGTGATCCAGAAATTACGGACCCAAAAGGCGGTCTGATCGGGTCCTGCGTTTTTTCGGTAAGGCAACAAGTAATAAACCAGCAAAAAAAAGGGCATAAAATAAAAGAGAAACACTTCTTCAGTGAAGACCATATCTAAGCCTTTGAATTCTTGTGATTAATTGTGCTTACCCAATTTTGAGTTTCAGTTGTCAAAGTGGAATGCAATAATGCAGTATCAACATTTGTCAGCTTGACTAGAGACCTAGAGCGGTGAGGATTCTTACCACTTGTTGACTATAACTGGTTGACCCAGGAAGCCCAATATCGCTGGCTGCTATCTTTGTAATATTCGTCTTCAATAGCCCCGCTCCACACTTTATCCAGTTCGTTAAGGACTAGATAGTGTTTATCACCAACAGAAAACTTTTTCAGGTTGCCTCCCACATTTCCTTTTTGATCATCGGAAATGGCATCGCGGCTAAAACGGGGGTTATAGTGGCCAACTAGTAATTCTGTACCGGAATAAGTACCAGATAAAACTTTTTCAACCTGGTATTTCATGATGTAACAATAGTTATACAATTCATTGGGAGGGAAATCAGTGGGAATCTCCATTAATTTCGCGACCACCACCAAACTGCCCTCTACAGGGGGAGAGTCGGGAATTTTTGTTGTAGAAACGTCTTTGTCAGATCCCGTTTTTTTGCATGCAAAAAAGCCAAGAACCAGAATTAAACAAATAGACCCAATTACCCGCATAGATTCTCCCTGTGCAATTCCTGCTAA
>JBBQAD010000451.1:0-3122 GCA_038315885.1 Fibrobacteria bacterium
CAATTTCTGTAGCTTACGGGTCAATTCGGCTAGGCTGGGGCCGTAAATAAAATACAGTGAAGCCAGACCCTTTTCTGCTCCCATGTATATCACCTGGGATTCATGGGTATCGACTTTCAACTGACCTGCGACGCTCGATAGCGGCTTGGTGGATGAAATCACCCCGGGATAAGGATTATCCATCAAGACCCCGATGTATGTTTCATCTTGCTTGATGATTACATAGGGAATTGTGATATATTCAGGGTCATACTTCGATTCTTTCATGGCATTTCCATTTACATCGGCCCAGACATCGACATTCCAAAAACGATGGCGAAGGCCGGTTTTTTCAAATGGGGTAGCCTTTTCGCCCATACCATAGAGCCGCATTCCGGGATTTTGCTTGAAGCAAAGCAACCAAGCCTCACCCGACATTCCATAGGGACGTCCTTCTTCGGTTTCTAATAGAGTGGTTCCACTTTTATCCTTCCAAATAATGGCACCATTAGATTTGATTTCAAACTTCGTTTGATCGTCGGTCGCAAGCCCTGCCTGCTTTTTCGTTTTAGTCTTAACCGAAGGCGTTTTTTTGACCTGAAAAGTCAATTCAGAACAAGCCAGATTTTCCCAACCTGATTTGGGATGCTTGATTTGCAGGTGAATAACATCTGTATCACCTCTCTCCAGCTTAAAGGGCAGCTTTTTGGAGGCTATCTGGAGTGTGTTGTCCAGTTTCTTGTTTGAGAAGACGAAATTTTCAGGATGGAAATATTTATTAAGTAGATACATCCCTAAAAGGTAAAATTGTAATCATCAAAAAAAGAAAGATTTTCGCGGCTTTCAAAATTGCCAGCGGGTGCATTTTATACAAACGGCCGCGTAGAAGGATTGAATTCAGCAACTTCCCCAAGGATGGCGTTCTATAGGGTAACAGCGCCCATTTTTACGTTTCGATACCAGGTCAGCTTAGATGCTTCACCATATGCTTCTCAAAATAATCTAGCCCGCAATTGTAAAAAAGAATTGGGAACCTTTTTCAGGTTCGGCTTCTGCCCACACTTTGCCTCCATGCCTTTGGATAACCCTGTGAACAGTGGCTAGTCCTATTCCAGTCCCTTCAAATTCAACATCGGAATGGAGTCTTTGAAAGGGCTGAAATAGTTTCTCTATATATTTCATATCGAAACCTATACCATTATCTGAAATAACGAAAACAGTTTTTCCTTGTTCCTCGTTGCCGCTAAACGTAATTTTTGCAATTTCATTTCCTTTGGTAAATTTATAGGAGTTCCGCAACAAATTTTCCAGAGCAATACGGATTAATTTGGGGTCACATTTGGCTAGTAATCCAGGTTGAACTTTCCATTCGATATTTCGAGTGGAATCCAATTCTTGTAATTCTTGAATCACTTCTTTTGCAATTTCAGAGAGATCGATTTCGGTAGCGTCCAAGGGGCTTCTAGAAATTTTAGACAGTAACAAAATATCTTCAATCAATTGACTCATTCCCAATGTTGCTGTTTGAATTCTTTCAATGTATTTCTGCCCCTTATCCTCCAATATTTCAGAGTATTCTTCTGATAACAATTGACCAAAACCCATTACTGCTCGCAAGGGTCCTCTTAAATCATGGGACACCGAATATGAAAAACTTTCAAGTTCCTTAATGGCAAGTTGCAGTTGGGATGTTCTTGCGTCGACTTTTTTTTCAAGATCCGCATTCAAGGATTGCAAGCGCCGTTCATAACGTAATCGCTCTATTTCAGCACCAGCACGGGCTCCAAATACATGTAATATGTTTTCAAAAAATGGTAAATCGGTGATTTTGTTGTAACTGACAATGAAGATTAGTCCTAAACAAGCTCCCTGACTATCTAACAATGGTAGCGATACATATCCTTCTGCATGTGTTTTCCCGAATACGGGATCATTGGGGAATTTTTGGGAAATTCCTTCGATATATACACTGGGTTTTTTGAGTAGAGTTTCTATTCCTGGAGCATCCTTTATATTATATAATATTGGCTCCTTTTCGATTCCGTCATGAACCCAGGCTAAACTTTGGATGCTATAAAGGTCTTCCGTGCTTTCTCCAATAAACGCTAAATCGACAGACAATACTTTCGTAAGTTGGATAGTTAAATTCTTTAAAAAGGAAATCCCAGTCTCAGAATCTATACCTCGAGTTACATTCGTCATTGCATTTTCAAGTCTTTTTTTTGAAGCTAGAGCAATACTCAAATTTTCTTCACTGCGTAGTTGGCTGGCTTGCGCCTCGAGGCGTTTGTTCACCTCGGATAAAATGAGCTCCTCGGTTTTTGCAGGGCTGGCAATTCCGATCGACATCATTGAGGCTAATAAAAGCAGAATTAGACTACTCCCAATAAAGTAAGCCCACAGACTCCCCGGTATGCGCATAGGAACAATCAATCCCGTCTCACCCAGATAAATTGTAATGATTCCTGCCAAAATGGAAACAATGGCCACTATGAAGGCACTCTTCTTTCCAAATAGTATGCCGGAGGCTAAGATCACCAGGCTAAATCCTAAATAAGCGGGTTCGCGGGTTCCTTCGCCAGTTATCATCGCAAAGCCTAATATTAACCAAAGAAATCCAACTAAAAGACCAGATGCTATTTCAATGTGTCCCGACTTCAAAAGTGTTAACATAACCAGAGCCATCAAAAAAAAGCTGAAGGCCGTTATATCGCGCTGAATTTGAATACCAGTCAGAAGGGGTACCAATAAAAACCAAAGTGCAGCTGAAACCAAAAGGCCCATGATAAGACTAAAGGCTCGCGCCGCCATGCTGGAACGCTTTAAATTTCCGGGGAAAGTGGGAGCGTTAAACAATTCTCTAATTTTTTTCCGACCCAGCATATCAATATCTCTTCGGTGAGGATTTCTTTAAAACTCAATTAGTTGATTAAATAAAAAAAATATTCGTTGATATAAAAGAGTTGCATTCTTTTCATTGATTTTAGCAAGGCATTAATATAAATGCTCAAATTGAGTAGCATGTGATTTTTATGCTTATTTTGGGTGATTCATTAATTTCAGGCAAGTAAAAACTAGGGGGAAATACCTAGTCTTCAGGAGAACTATTTCTTTAGGCGAAATAGTGAAACAGAAAGGGGAGG
>JBBQAD010000246.1:0-5838 GCA_038315885.1 Fibrobacteria bacterium
TGATGAAGATGTGCATATCGATACCCTGGGTGGGTTTATTTTATTTGTGAATGGTAAAGTGCCCGAAAAGGGCGATGTTGTTCGCTTTAAGGATTGTTCTTTTGAAATTCTAGAAATGGATGGTCAGAAAATTGAGAAGATCAAATTAGTCGTACAGAGCTTGACTAAAACCTAAATCCCACTTTAGCTCAAAGTCTAAGGCTTGGTTTTTATGGACCGGATGGACTCCAAGAGATCATCGTTGTAAAAATCCAATAGTGGTAGTCGATCCAAAATCTCATCCCGATTATCAAAAACTTCGGCGTTCTCTTCCAAAACTGTGATCAAACGTGAAATCGATACATAGAGGTTCAGCAGGGAACGTTCTAATTCAACCTTTTGGTTTGTCTGTTCCAACCGATACTCCTCTGCTGCGAATTATTCTGTCTTCCTAAATACGCTCGGGGCATTTTATTCAAGAAATATATTAGCTTCTCCCCGGCTTTTCACCTGCACAGATGCCTTTTCTAATTCACAAAGAAGACAAAGCTCCCAAAGCACCATAGCATAGCCGATTGTCTTCTTCTGAATGCTTTAATATCTTGCCTAATGTCAAAAGACTCAGAACCCAAAGGATCCCTCCAGTCATGCCTTGCATTCATACTTTCATCGAAAGGGACGACAAGCTATTCATCCGCTTGGAAGGAAGCAGTCTAGGTATGGAAGACATCGCTGGCCTGCGTAAGGAGATGTTTAAGGTCTTAAATGAGAAAAAATACGCTGAAATCTTACTCGATACCCGTCAAATTGAAATTGTAGGCAGCTTGGTCATCAGCCTTCTAGTGGAACTAGTCAAATATGCCAACGAATCTAAGGCACAGATTTCAGTAATTGAAAATCGACGACAGGGATTGGATTCGTTCGATCTTTCTTCCATCGATAAACTCATTAAAGTTATTGATCATTTACCTGAAGAGAGCCATTAGAGATTAAGATCTCAGTTTTTTAATAATTGTCGAATAGCTTCCGTAATTGCTTGTATGCCAGCTTGGCTAAACCTTAATTTTTCCATTTTTTTCAGGGATGCAATATTCTGAGCTTTCTGACGGGGCGTTTCGCTCCCAAATAAGCATCTTTGCTGATTTTGGCTCGATCGTTTGGAAAGTCCTGCCAAGCCCACTGATTTAATTTCAGTTCGTAAAATATGGGGATTGGCCTTGGTCTCAATTCGCTTGGGCTGCCAAGCCTGCCACTTTTGCTTTTCGTCTGACATCTTCAAACTTCATTTTAACGCATGGCAAGATTACTAGCGAACTGGGATGCTAAAAAAGTGGTAGCCCCGAGAGGAATCGAACCTCCGGCCAAAAGTTTAGGAAACTTCTGCTCTATCCGACTGAGCTACGGGGCCAAAGAAGAAGCAGAAAAGTAAATAAGTTTATCCCAGCAATTTGCTATTCTTGCCCTCGTGCTGACACGCATTGAAATTGGGCAAAAAACCGAGACTACAGAGTCTCGGGGCCGGCGACTAAAAAATACAGTCTTTGAAGACCTTCAGATTCGTGTCGAAGGCATCCAAACCATTGCCGTTTATACCCTGGAATTAGATCTGAAACCCGGTGAAGCTGAGCATATCGCCAACGAACTGTTAGCCGATCCCGTGTGTGAAAATTGGGTCATTGAAAAAAATTTGGCCCAAGCTTTTGATTGGCTAATTGAGGTTGGATTTAGACCCGGTGTCACCGACAACGTGGCCCGTTCTACTCTCGAGGGAATCCAGGATTTACTGCAGCGTGACTTGGGCGAAGCTGCTGCAGTCTATACGGCTTGGCAATATGTGCTTACTGGTGCCCTGAGCGAAGCAGAAGTTTACACCATTGCCGACAAACTCCTAGCCAACAGCCTAATTGAGAAATTTAAGGTCTTGAGCAAAGCTCAGTGGGTGATGCTGGGAGGCTTACAGGCAGAGTCCAACCGGGTCGCTTCGAGCCATCTGCCAACTTCACGAGGCATCGTTCTACCCAATGATACTGAATCCCTGCAAAAACTCTCGCAGGACATGATGCTCGCACTAACCTTGGAAGAGATGCAGGCCATTAAAGCCTACTTCTCCCGGCCTGAAATAAAAGAGGAACGCAAAAAAATCGGAATGCCTGAAGAGGCGATGGATGTTGAGCTCGAAGTGATCGCACAAACTTGGAGCGAGCACTGTAAACATAAAATCTTTGCTGCTGATATCGACTATGAAGATGAACTAGGGCAACATGTAAACATTCGTTCCTTGTTTAAAACATATATCTGGAAAGCCACCGAAGATTTAAAGCCCCGCTCGCCCTGGCTTCGTTCGGTTTTTACCGATAATGCCGGTGTAATTGCCTTTACCGAAGACTTCGATGTCTGCATAAAGGTTGAAACGCATAATTCTCCCTCCGCCCTAGACCCTTATGGCGGAGCCATGACGGGTATTGTGGGGGTTAATCGCGATGTCTTGGGAACAGGCATGGGCTGCCGCCCCATTTTTAATACCGATATATTCTGCTTCGCGCCGCCCGACTATAACAAATCGATTCCAGAGCGACTGTTACACCCTAAACGGGTGTTTAAAGGCGTGCATCGAGGTGTTCGCGATGGTGGCAATGAATCTGGGATTCCTACCGTAAACGGCAGCATTGTTTTTGATGAGCGTTTTTTAGGAAAACCTCTGGTCTTCTGCGGCACAGGAGGAATAATTCCTAGTCGTCTAAAGGGAAAGGCATCCTGGCAAAAAGAGATACACTCGGGCGACCGCATTGTAATGGTGGGTGGCCGCATAGGAAAAGACGGCATTCATGGAGCCACCTTTTCTTCTCTGGCCCTAACCGAGGCGTCTCCGACTTCAGCGGTGCAAATAGGTGACCCTATCACTCAAAAAAAATTGAGCGATTTCTTATTAGAGGCCCGCGATGCCGGGCTCTACCGCTTTTTGACCGATAATGGCGCAGGTGGTCTTTCGTCTTCTTTAGGGGAGATGGCCCGAGAAGTGGGCGGTTGTCGGATTCATCTGGACAAGGCTCCCTTAAAATACCCCGGTCTTGATCCTTGGGAAATTCTCGTTTCCGAAGCTCAGGAGCGCATGTCCTTTGCTGTCCCTCCTGCAAAGCTCAGTGAATTCATCACCCTGGCGAAGAGCCGCGGCGTAGAAGCCAGCGATCTAGGTCACTTTACCAAAGAACCCTGGTTTGAAGCGTATTATGATGAAGCCTGTGTGTGTAAAATCCACATGGAATTTTTGCACGACGGCAATCCCAAGCTGAAACTAAAGGCGAAATGGAATCCTCCTACTCTTTCTGCCGAGGCCAAGAGTGATAGAGATACAGAGTTGGCCAGGGTTTTAACATCGCGAAGTCTTCACGAAGATGCCATGCAACTGTTAGGACGCTACAACATTTGTTCAAAAGAGAGCTGGGTGCGTCAGTACGATCATGAGGTACAAGCCGCCAGTGTAATGAAACCCTTTGTCGGCAAAGCCGCTGATGGTCCCGGCGATGCGGCAGTATTGCGGCCAGTCTATGACTCAAAACAGGGTTTAGTCGTTTCGCACGGGCTTGCTCCCCGCTACAGTGATATAGATACCTATCATATGACGGCCTGCGCCATTGATGAGGCGCTGCGCAATGCGGTGGCCGTCGGGGCCAATCCTGACAGGCTTTCAGCCCTCGATAATTTTTGCTGGCCCGACCCTGTTCAGAGCGATGTAACTCCAGACGGCGAATTCAAATTGGCTCAGCTCGTGCGCAGCAACCAAGCACTCTATGACTACTGTATCGCATTCGGATTGCCATTGATTTCGGGCAAAGATTCTATGAAGAATGATTACGGCAGGGGCGAAAACAAAATCTCCATTCCCCCTACCCTTCTCATTTCATTATTGGGCACAATTGATGATGTCGAGAAGTGTATCAGTAGCGACTTTAAATCAGCTGGTGATATCGTGTATCTGCTGGGTGAAACACAAAATGAGTTGGGTGCCAGCGAATATATGAATATGCTGGGCATTCCCGATCATAAGGGAGGCGAGGTTCCCAAGGTTGACTCACATAGAGCCCTGCAACGCTATCGGCTGGTCTACCAAGCCATTCAGCAGGGCTTAATCCGTTCAGCGCATGACTGTTCCGATGGTGGTTTATTCGTCGCTCTGGCCGAATGTTGCATCGGCGCACGGTTGGGAGCCGATATCCAAGTCCCTGAACCGCTTTCTTTAGAGAAGCTTTCCGATGCGGCCCTTCTCTTTTCAGAGTCGCAAAGCCGATTGATACTGAGTGTATCTCCAGAGAAATCAGCCGAGTTCGAACACCTTTTTGACACTCAAGGATCCGAGACACAAAAGACGGTATTCAGGTTGGGTCAAATAACTGAAAATCCACGACTGAATATCTCTCGAAAGACATCTTTAAGTGAAACAGATGATAAGCCACGACTTTTATTTTCTGAAACCATTGAAACTTTGCGCTTAGCCTGGCAGAAAACTTTAAACGATTAAACTATGGCACAACCTAAAACCCTGGTAATTACTGGCTATGGCATTAATTCGGATAACGAACTGGCTTATTGTTTCACTCTAGCGGGTGCCCCAGCCGAGCGTGTGCATATTAACGATTTAATCGAAGGCAAAAAAAAGCTCGACGAATATCAAATCGTTGCCTTTCCCGGTGGTTTTTCCTTTGGCGATCACATCGCTTCAGGCCGGGTCTTTGCCAACAAAATCAAAGGACGCTTGGGTGATCAGATTTTGGGAGCGATGGAGCGTCACTGTCCCATTATCGGAATTTGTAATGGATTTCAGGTGCTGGTCAAATTGGGACTCTTACCCAGTGATGCCACCAAAGAAAAACCAGCGCTAAAACAAAACTGTTCCCTGGTTCAGAATGACTCGGGTAAATTTGAAGATCGTTGGGTCACTTTAAAGGCTAACTCTCAGTCTCACTGTATTTGGACAAAGGGCTTAGAGACCATTGAAATGCCGGTTCGCCACGGTGAAGGCAGATTCATTGTCGACCAAAGTGAAACACTAAGAAAACTCTGGGGCCATGGGCAAGTCGCTCTGCAATACTGTGCTCCCGATGGCGGCGAGGCCCAATATCCTTTCAATCCCAACGGTTCGGTCGACGGTATCGCGGGAATTTGTGACCCTAGTGGCTATGTCTTTGGCTTGATGCCCCATCCTGAAGCTTTCTTGAATGCGACTAATCATCCCCGTTGGCAGGAATTGGGTTTGCGAGGTGAGGGCGCTGGAATGAAAATCTTTAGAAACGTAGTGAAACACTTGGGGTGAAAAGACTCTAGCTGCGTAATTATGTAGCATCCCCCCGCCTGAAACACAGCCCAAAACGCTTAACTACATCACTGGCTTTAGGCCCATTTCCTTCGCGAAGATCTCGGTTAGTTTTTCTAAGGCGTCGGAGAGATTATCGTTAATGACGGTATATTCGTAACGACCCTTTTCATGGGCGAAATCCAACTCACGTGAGGCATTTTCAAGCCGTAGTTTTATGGTTTCTTCGCTGTCTTGAGCTCTTGATAAAAGCCGGGAGCGCAATTCATCCATATTCGGTGGAACAATCAAAATTCCTACGGCATCGGGGTAGGTTTTATCAAAGTTCACTTTTCCGTATACATCCAAATCGAGAATGGCATGAATACCCTTCTGTGACAATTCTTGTAAATAGCCATTTGGGGTTCCGTAATAATTGCCATGCACTTCCATAAATTCCACCAATTCACCCGCATCGATCATCTGGCGAAATTCATCCATGGATTTAAAGAAGTAATGCACTCCCTCCTCTTCACCCGGGCGCGGTTTTCGTGTGGTTGCTGATACGGAAT
>JBBQAD010000167.1:0-7530 GCA_038315885.1 Fibrobacteria bacterium
AATTTCAGACCCAATTTTGCCTTTAATAATAAACTGAGCCACCAATTTTCCGGATTTTGGCCCTGCGTAGACATCACACCAAGGTAGGCTAAAAGAGAAGGGATACAATTCTGGCTGAACCGAAGTGTAACTCCAAGTGTAATTTCCGGGAGCTAAATAAGCATGAAAATTCCAAGAGCCATCCTCTTGAATTGTCCTTTCCATTTGCAGCTGTGCTTCATCGGCCGCCGAAAAGCTTCCTGCACTCCCAAAATCGATTTTTGATTTTCCCAGACTTCTTATCTGATCGCCATGGCCAAGGGTTTGCGAATCAATCACGGCATGCCAGGCTTCTTCGTCTAATTGACCAATTGGACGAATGGATACATCGCCTTCTTCATGGTAGAGATAAATCATTTTATCCTTAAGATCAGCGAAGGATTCTTTAGAGGATTCCGTCTTTTTTTTACAGGCCGCTATAAATACCAAGAGCAGCAATAAAAAAAGGAGAGTGGAGGATTTCAAAAGACCACGAAAAACCGAATTCTTTGATCTATCAGTACATTCCATATGGGTCCTTATCTCAATATTCTCAGTATTCTCAGTATATCCCAGAGAGAATTATCTCATCCTATCTATAGTCCCGCAAGCTTCAAGTCCAAAAATTGGACAATTCTGCGAGATGCTCACTCTGAAGCAGGGTAGGGAATGTATCTTATCCCTAAAAACAGTTGACCTTTAACAGCGAGGCAACCTTGGCCGAAGATAAACTTGAACTCCTGAGAGGCGTCGACCTCTTCTCCAGTCTCGACAGCGATCAGCTCCGAATTATCGGACAGGTGGCAATTGAAAAACATTACCGCAAAGATGAAACAATTATTCTCGAAGAGGATGATACCAACCTATCCTTTTTCATCATCGTTACTGGTCAGGTCAAAGTTTATCTAACGGGTGTCGATGGACGTGAAGCCATTTTAGCCCTTTTAAAAGAAGGTGAATTTTTCGGTGAAATGTCTCTCCTGGATGGCGAGCCTCGTTCTGCATCGGTTAAAGCAGTGGAGAATTCCAAAATTTTGATGGTTCGGCGCGAAGATTTCTTGGAAGAACTGCGTAAATTTCCCGACGTTGCACTTGAAATGTTGGCGGAGATCTCGAGGCGCCTTCGCAAAGCCAATAAGCAGATTTCATCTCTGGCCTTAATGAGTGTGTATGGACGCATCGCAAGTTGTCTGATACAACTAATGGAAGAACAAGGCGTGCGCACCAAGGCCACCGACGGCACGCGCATGACTCTGATTCGCAATCGGCCTACACAGCAAGAAATTTCCGAGATGGCCGGTACTACACGCGAAACAGTGTCGCGGGTTTTGAATAATCTGCAGAAAAAGGGCTACATTGTCATGCAAGGAAAGGATTTGATCATCCTGCAAGAGGATGAACTTAAGCACGAAGAGTGAAACTTCCCGGTTTTCTGCAAAAGCCTTTTATGTATGGATGCCTTTTTCTAGGCATCTTCCTGTTAATTAGTTATTTCACCTTTGACTGGCTTATAATGCCCTTTATCGCGGGTAAATTTCGCGGCGTAGTATCCGTTCCCACCCTGATTGGCTTAAGTCCCGAAGAGGCCCAAAGCCAATTAAAGCCGAAAAGCCTGGTATACATGCAAGATACGGTCGCCGAAAATAGCCAAGAGGTGGCCGCAGGTTTGATTCTAAGCCAGTTTCCCGAGTCAGCCAGCCGGGTTAAAAAAGGCCGTCGGGTGTGGACTAAAATCAGTAAGGGCCCCAAAAGCAGTGCGATTCCCGATATAAGGGGTTTATCGCTACGCCAAGCCGAAATAATGCTGCAACAGGCTGGGCTTATATTGGGAGAAGTCGAATCGATTCAGAGTGGTGATGTACCCGATGGAGCCGTGATTGGCAGCATCCCCGTAGCAGAGACAGAAGTCGCTCGAGGCACAGTGGTAAAAATAAAACTCAGTGGCATTCATCGTGTTACGCAGACCGCTGTGCCGCAGTTGCAGGGGCTTACCTTAAGTGAAGCAAAAGAAAAACTCGCATCCTGCGGCCTAAAAGTGGGAGAATTGAGCTATAAATCGAATCGCAAGACCCTACCTCAGACGGTGCTTGATCAAAACCCGGCTGCGGGAAAAGAGGCTCCAACTGGTGAAGTGAAGCTTGTACTCTCAAAGGATTGAGATAGGCCACCAACTGTTTTGAATCGTTTTGAATCGCTTTGAAAAGGCAGACATTGTAGTTTTAAGATGGGAACTCGAAAGAATAATTGATGTATTCAATGGATTGCAAGATTACCAGTAGCAGATTCATAGAGCTTAAATCATTGAGGCCAAATCTTTAGCAATAACTATGAAAATTCCAGCGAAATTCAGTAATCAACAATATTCTTTTGACCTATTGGGATGCCTTCCGTACTTGGCTGTAGGGTCGCTTCTAACTTTCTTTAGTTTTCTGTCACTCTCGGGCTGTGCTTCGAAGCCTCCCAAACCTTCAGCCAACAAAGAAATCTCTCAAGGTTTTGGCTATGGCGTTCCCGCAGTCAAAGAAGAAAACCGGATTTTTATCGCCCATGAGTTCTTTAATCGAGCGAGACAGCTCGATGCGCAAGGTAAAAGCGCGGTCGCACTTAGCTTTTTACAAATAGCGCTGGAGTATGATTCCCAGAGCCGGGATTTGTGCTTCATTGTTACCGACCAATTTAAACGAGCAGGTAAAACCGACTCTGCACTGGCTTATGCCTTACGCTGCACCAATCTTCCGGGTAAACCAGACCCCCAAGAATACAAGATGATCGGCGAAATTTATCTACGCCAGGGCAAATTGGCCGAGGCCCTTCAGTATTACGAAAAAGCTCTTGGATTAAAAGAAAATGATCAAGACTTGTTGTATACCATGGCAACCCTTTATGAATCGCTTAATGATGTACCCAAACAGACCTCTACATTAAAAAAGTTGGTCGAGCGCAGCGACTACCCCATGCGAATGGTTGAAAAGTTGGCGGAGTCCTATGGAAAATTGGGTCAGCTCGACTCCATCGCACAATTGTATCAGAATGCCTGGGAACGCAGCGAAGATCCAGGCTTCGGAGAAAAGCTGGCTTTTTTCTACCAAGCCCAAAAACTGTTTAACCTCTCCCTGGCCACCTGGCAAAAACTCTGTGCCCAAAATCCTGATATGGTACAGTTCCAGGCACAAAAAGCGCGCCTGTTCTTAGTGCTATCCAAAATGGATTCTGCTAAGGCGACGTTTAAAAACCTGATGGAAAAAAATCCCGAAGAAGAGCAGTTCTCCGAACAATATGGAGCCATTCTGTATGATGAGGGTGCCAATGCAGAAGCGAAAGAAATTTTTGAACGCCTGGTCATACAGAAAAGTGATAATGCCATGTATCACTATTATCTCGGTTCAATTGCTCTGGAATTAAAAGATGAAAAACTAGCCGAGTTGGAATTGAACAAGGCCGTTACCAGTAGCGGTGCTGTGCCTGAGTATTGGGCTAAACTGGCCTTGTTCTACATGCAAAAAAAAGAGCATGAAAAAGCCTTTGCTGTAGCCGAAAAACTAACCGACCGTTATAAAGAAAACTGGTATGCTTGGTATTTGCGCGGAGTGTTATATACCCAGGCAGCCTATAAACTTGAACAGGCCTATGCGCAAATTCCCAACGCAACCCCACAAACAAAGAATCCCGATGTCGCCAAAATGCGGGAGAAGGCAGTTGCGCATTTCAAGCAGGCAGTGAATATCGACGCCAGCCAGGCAAGGGTCTTATTTGAAATGGGTGTTACACAAGAAAAATTGGGAAGAGTGTCAGATGCCCTCAAAACCCTTAAGGATGTAGTTCAGCTTGATTCCAGTAATGCGGTGGCACTGAACTATTTGGGGTACCTACTTGTTGAACAGGAAAAAGATCTGGACTATGCCGGTAACCTTATCGATTCCGCCCTCAAAATGGAGCCCAATAACGGGGCATACCTCGACTCGAAAGGCTGGTATTACTATAAACGCAAAGACTTCAAAAATGCCCGGCTTTTCATCGAACAGGCCGTTGAACAAATGCCGCGCGATACGGCCATTTTAGAACATTATGCGATAATTCTGGAGAAATTAGGGGACACCCAACTCTCGATGCAGCAGTGGAAAGAGATACTAAAGCTAGATCCCCAGCACGATATGGCGCGTAAGAAACTGAACTAAAACACGCCAGTGTAAAATTGACATACAATGATTCTGGAATGGCAGAATTCTTTTCCTTATCCTATGAACTGGATAAGGGGTCTTTCATGGCATTATTTAGTTGGAAACCGATTTATTCGGTTGGGCTGCAATCGATAGATGAACAGCATCAAAAAGTAAGGAATCAAATGACGCAAATAACAAATGGTAAATTTGCGACTGCAATTCAACCAAAAATAGGGTTACCGGATGGACATCAATCTACTCTAATTGCCCTATGCCAAGGTCTAACCCAGCTGTGAACGAACCCAGCAGAAATGCATCACTGTTACACCTTGCTCTCATGCGAACTGTATTTAGAACTATTTTGCGAATTGTTTCAGTTCGTTTACCAAACTATCGCAAAACACACAGAATCGACGTAAGGGATTCCCTTATAAAAAAGGCGGCACTTTTTCTAATAAAATCCTTACCTATTCTTAGTATACAGGGATTAGATTAACGATGATGGAATTGGTAACAGATAGTTTTCAACTGGTGCGAGTGTACCAGGTCAATGCAGATGGGGAGCAAACCATCATCGGCAATTGGCCCTATTATCACGGTAAACTACGTGGTGCCATTGAAAGCTTGCCAGAAGGTATTTTGGACGCCATCAACCGCGAAGGGCCCATATCTCGGTCTCCTGTTGCAGACGCCGAAGGGACACGGTACTTTTGGAAAATTTCTTCGCATTCTAACTAGATCAGCCAGTTTGTTCGGCCTTTTTATTCAGCTTTAATTTTAAAAGTTTTAACCAGTAGAACTTTTCTCTATTTTTCCTTTTTGAATTCTCGTTCATAAACTTTGATCCAATCCTGTGGGCTCATTTTAGAAGACAAGTGCCCAATCAGCTGATATGGTATTTGATCGATTTTCTTAAATCGAATACATGATTTTCCCATATCCAATTTTTGTTTGGATGCTTTAGAGAATTCTTGAACGAACCAATCCATTAATTTTTTATCTGCATAGATGGCCATGTGATACACTGCAATAAAATTTTTCTGCGAGGCAATACTTATAAATGGCAGGGGCAGCTTGGGGTCACAGTGATAGCCAGCGGGGTAGATTGACTTGGGAACTACATATCCAATCATGCCATAGCTCAACTGCTCTTCAAATCCCTTGGGCAAATTTTTCTTAATCACCTTTCGGAGTTCTTGAATCACCTCTTTTCGGTCTGCGGGTAAGGTTTCGATGTATTCATTGATGGTATTGGCTTCGATTTTCATGGTGCATTGCCTTTTTGCTTTGTTTTTAAAATTGCATTCATGGGCTCCAAAATACAAAGGTCATTTTGATATGAATATGGACATACCAAGCTTCGAACAATTGGAGGGAATCCGAAAAAATGGAGTTCGCCTTTATCCTTCAAGAAGTGGCTACAGCTTAACCCGTCCCTTTAAGTCAAATAATCTGTTATTGATCACCCAGGAATTTAAGTTAGCAGGGCGTTCTATATAATTCTTGTGCAATGAAATACCCGTGGCTATCAATGTTTCCACCGCACCCAAATCTGGAGCAATACCCTTGGATGAATCAGTAATTCCAGGAATCTTAATTCCTTTGTCTATTGCGGGGCTTCCAATTTTAAGGTGATACCAGGTTGATTCTTTCTCTTCACTTTCAGTAAACTGAGGGTTAAAACGATATAGTGGCTTGATGGAATATTGATTTGTTGACAGATTTACATTGCTACTATCAGCCTGATAGATGGCGTTATGAGAAACCTTTGCCCCCACCAGATTTTCACCCAGAGCCAGAAAAAAAGCTTTACGACTTGTATCAGGGTTAACAAAAATATTATTCTGAATGAGCCAGCCTCCTGAGCTATCTGGTGCGCCGCCTTTGATGAATGAAACAGTATTTTCTTTCCAGAAGCCCGGTACATTTTGCGGTGGTGCAGCTATAACGGTATTATTTAGAATGCTAATGTTTTTTCCTTTAAGTCCATGGATAGCTTCTAATAGTATGTTCTCTATGATGTTATGATGGAGCTGTAAGTAGTCGCTCGGTGCACCAAAACTAGCTATAGCATAAGGCCCAATACGGGCCTTTTCTGTACCGACTGGTTTATAGTCTGTTCCACCCATATGGATGTAATTGCTATCAATAACAAGATTAGTCATGGCTGCTTCGACAGCCATACGAGTTGTATTCTTCCAAACATTGTGATGTAATCTTACCGAGTAGGGTTTTTTGTTCTGTCTCTCTCCCGATTGGGGGCTAACCAGAGATAGGGTACCGTCAAATTGGCAATTGAATACTTCTACATTAAGGGCGTCCACCCTGAACCATTCGAAATCGAAAATAACCTGACCGTTCCATCCAGCCGTCTTATCGGCATGGGCTTTAAAGATGCAGTCGTGCATTTTAAGATTGGTAAACTTCCTCAATCCCGTATTCCAAATCTCTCCGCCCTTGCCTTCTTCCTCAATGAATATCAAGTGATGTAGTGTTACGTTGGTTAAATCTCCGCTACGCATTCCAAATCCACGCGAAGTTGCAACTCCATTATTTACCAGTTCACAGTGATGCATTACTGAATTGGTTACTCCTGGTGACCATTTTCCCAAGACGAGACCATTACTCCAAAATCCCTCGATGCGAAGATCACGAATTTCAATATTATTAGCAGTATCGATTTTAAGCCCTTCGAAAATCTTATTCTTCGCTTCAGTATTCATACGTCCATCCAGCATGAAATCGGCAAAGACCTGATTCTTGCATTTGGGAGCATTAATATTGCCTATATAAATGGTTTTGCTTTTTCCGCTGCCTATCAGACTGATATTTTCTCCCAGAGTAATACTGGTATCTTTTAAATTTGCATTAAAAGTTCCTTCCCCCAGTTTGATAGTGTCATTCTGGTTGGCTTTAACTTGTTTAACCGCTTGGGCCAAGCTAGCCCAAGGCTTAGCGACTGTGCCTAGCCCTGTTGCATCATTTCCATTTGTTTTCACATGCCAAGTAGTAGCAAAGAGCGGTGAGACTGCCAGTGATATAAGCAATGAAAAAACAAATCTATAATTTATTAACGATATCATCGTTCACTCCAATTTTTGAATCCGTTACTGCAATTCTTGAACAAGCAATTACGTAACACTACTCTTTGTATCCTTACTTCCCAAAATAAATCTATGTCGAAAATCCGATTTTAAAAGGTCATGGGATAATTAATTGTTGAGTGATTACTCAATGCAAGTGTCAAAATTTGGCTAAAAAGAGAGATTAGCATGGAAATTGCGGATTTTCATTTTAATTCCTCAAGGTTTATCACTTTTAATCACCTCATCCACTGTAGCTTTACCTTTTT
>JBBQAD010000055.1:0-11016 GCA_038315885.1 Fibrobacteria bacterium
TGCTGATAAAACGAGAGGAGAAAAAAAGGATATCCTTCTCTAGGTCCCAATCCCAAAAGCCATCATTAGCACCCTTTAAAGCGAGCTCCCATCGTTGACTGTTTACAAGCAGGTTCTGATGCATTTTTGCTTGAAGCAGGAAATGATGAAGAGTCCAAAGCCAGTTTTTTGCGGTCAGGCTAGTCTTATCAAGGCAAGCCGTTATCCCTTTTTCCAATAAACTAATAGAGGTTTCTGATTTTTTCGGGGATGCTAAAAAAAGGCAGGGAAGGGAAGGCTGAGTATCTCTGCAGTAGTCAAGCAGCTTGAAAGCGAACTGGCTTTCTAAAGCCTCATCAATACAGAGCACATCGACTTTTTCAGCCTCGATGGATTCTGTTACACTTTTTAAGTTAGTGTGACGTCTCAACCGGTAGCTTTCCAGTGAAGTTTGTTTTTTTGGCTTGGAGCGGGGTGATTTTAGCCGATTTTTAAAAAGATTAAATTCCGCGAAGGGCATTCCTATAAGGGATACTCGAATCAAGACTACCTCTTTTACCCTAAAGTCTTCCAGAAAAGGATATACTCGCAGAATAGCATAAGAGCAATAGTATCCTCAAGCATTTGTTAGTTTTTACTCTTCAGGCACCCGTAGCTCAGCTGGATAGAGCGACGGCCTCCGAAGCCGTAGGTCTGAGGTTCGAATCCTCTCGGGTGCACCACTTCTTGAATATTGTTTGGGGTGATACCCTTCATTTCGATGCCCCAGCTCTATGTAACAGACTTAAACCCTGAAGTCCTTTTAGTATTCCCCAGGCTGCAAGGCCATGGAAGGCTAAACCAAGCCACTGGCCCTTTGGTAACATAAATAAGGCATCCAAAAAATACAAAATCAGGCCAAACACGATGATGCTGGGATTTCTTTTAAGCGAGAAAAAACCGATTGCAAGGAACAGGGAGCTTAATGTAACACTAAGCAGCAGGCAGCTGATAGAATTGTTACCAAAAACTTGTTTGATTAGCGGAGTAAAAAAATGGCTAGCACCTAGCCCAACTGCGAAGTGCTTGTTTGCAAATTCAATCATGCAGGTATTAAACAATTCTAAGCCAGCTATCCAGTAAAACCAGCAGATGCCGGCAAAAAACTGACGTTCTAGTTTAGCTTCGGGGCTAAAATTCTGTTCGTCTACCACTGAGTGTTCTGCTAGAAGCTGTGGGACGCATCCAAGAAAGTGGATGAAATAAAAAGAATGAAAAGGATTATGAAATAAAAACCCTGGGAAAAATTTATGGAACTGTAATAACGGGCCTGCATCCCTTATCCCCATTGTGAACTATTTCAAGGTAGCTGGAAAGGGAAAAATAATTTGCAATATTCCTAAAAAATTGCCTGTAAATTGAGCAGACTTGACTTTTTTAATGGATAACGAGGTTTACTCTTTTACAAAAGGGCTTGAGGGGGAAGAATCCCCAGAGTTTGCATTGCCTTAAGGTAGGTGGGCCGTTTAAATGCCACAATGAGGTCAAGAACTTCAAGGGGCTGCTTAAAGGCAAAGCGATCGAATTCCTGTGAAGTTTGTAATTGTTTCTCCTGCCCAGGAGGGATGCGGCACATAAAGTATTTCTGTCTTTGTCCAATAAAACGGGCCTTGGCACCCTTTAGTTTTCGTAAAGACTCTAAGGGAAATTCATAGTAAAGCCAATTGGGGGTGTAGGTCTCGATGACCAGGTCTGTCAAGCCAGTCTCTTCCTTTAATTCACGGTGCAAGGCTTCTTCGGGTGTTTCTCCGCGATGAATGCCGCCCTGCGGCACCTGCCAGGCCTTTTCTTTAGGCCGACGTCCCAGAAGAATATTGCCCTTTGAATCCACAATGAAAGCGGCCACATTGGGCCGATAGTGACGGTAGTTTTTTGTTGTCACACTTTAGCTTATACGTTCATAAGTCAATTGTATCAGTCCGCTGCTAAAGGCGCGTTTATTTTTAAGAGTCAATTTGGTTTCACGGCGATGGGTTGTAAACAAAGGTATGCCAGAACCCAGGGTGATAGGGTGAATGGAGATTACGAATTCATCGATAAGTCCCAACTCTAGAAAGGATTGGGATAACCCAGCCCCTCCGACCAGCCAAATGTTTTTTCCAGGCCGATTGCGTAGCTCTTGAATTAATTCGCCAGAATCTGCATCTGTAAAAGTGGCATTCTCATCGCGTGTTCCAGCTTTGGTACGCGAAAAGACAAAAGTTTCTAGCCCGGGAAAGGGATATTCGCCAAAGCCGATGGAGACTTCGTAGGTGGTGCGTCCCATCAAGGCTGTATCAATTGTTTGATAAAATTCAGAATATCCGTAGTCTTGATCGGAAAACAACCAATCAATGCTGCCGTTATTTCTGGCGATGTATCCATCCAGGCTGGCTGCTACAAAGAAGACAACTTTTCGCATATCAATTCCTATTCTCGCCAGTGAGGGCGCTTCCTGGCGTTGTACGGCAGCTTAAACCAAAGCCGTCAAAATATATCCATCAATTCTACGACTAGGAATATAGCGATCCCTAACTAGATGAACAGGTTTGAGAGTAAAGAAGTTGGCTTTGGGCTTTCTTCTTCAGATGCTGTATTAGTACAATTAATGGTGGAGTCTTCACTAAACTCCCGGGGAGGATTTTGGAACCGGCTACCGTTCACGCGCGCATCACGCCTCAATCGAGTTTGGGTGTTCTTTCTCATTACGAAATCGCTAGGTTAAAGGATACTAGCCAGGGGGGCTTGCATCGCATGTTTCGTCAATGTTCGCTGGCTGTGCTAACCGCTGGCGGCGAAACCGATGACACCAAACTTTTACTGGAGAAATTTCGCCATTTTGATATTCAAGTAATCTCCCAAGATCGCGGGATAAAACTGGAAGTGTTTAACGCCCCAGCCAACGCCTTTGTCGATGGCGATATGATCGAAAGCGTTAAAGAAAATCTCTTTGCTGTGCTACGCGATATCATCTTTATCAGCGGAGAAATGGCCAGCAGCGGTCTTTTTGATTTGAATACGTCTGAGGGAATAACTAATGCCGTATTCCATATGTTACGTAATGCCGGGGTACTGAAGCCCATGATGAATCCTAACCGGGTGGTTTGCTGGGGAGGTCACTCGATTGGCCGAGTCGAATACGATTATTCCAAGGAAGTTGGCCACCAATGCGGGCTTCGCGGCATGAATATCGTAACAGGTTGCGGACCCGGAGCCATGAAGGGACCCATGAAGGGAGCCCGCGTAGGACACGCGAAACAATGTATCGACAATAGTGAATTTATAGGAATTACAGAGCCCGGTATCATCGCTGCTGAAGCTCCTAATCCGGTAGTCAATAAACTTGTCATTATGCCCGATATTGAAAAGCGCTTGGAAGCTTTCGTGCGTGTAGCCCACGGAATTGTTGTCTTTCCGGGGGGAGTCGGTACAGCCGAAGAAATACTGTATATGCTGGGAATATTGTTACATCCGGAGAACGCAGAAATCCCTTTTCCATTGGTTTTTACCGGTCCCACAGGAAGCGAAAATTATTTTGAGAAAATCGATACATTTCTGGCCGAAGCATTGGGGCCCAAGGTGAGGGAACGCTATCGAATTATTGTAAACGATCCCAAGGAAGTGGCTCTGGCAATGCGTTACGGAATCAAACAGGTAAGGCATTTTCGCAAAGACCGATCAGATGCTTATTACTACAACTGGAGCCTGAAGATTCCGCTTGAGATGCAGTTACCCTTCGATCCGACCCATGAGAACATGGGTACATTGCGGCTTTTTCGAGACAGGCCCAGCCATGAATTAGCCTATGAGTTACGCCGGGCATTTTCGGGAATTGTATCTGGCAATGTTAAAGAAGAGGGAATCAACCGAATTGAGTTATTAGGACCCTTTACGATTCATGGCGATGTAACGTTAATGGCACAGCTAGATGAACTGCTGCGCTCCTTCGTTGATCAGGGAAGAATGAAAGTCAACGGGAAGCAATATTTTCCCTGTTATGTGCTCAAACCCTCTGTTTAACAGTAAACTAATCACCTCACTTTGCTGCTCAAGTTAAAGTGACTTATTTGGCTGTTATTCTATTTGCATGTGAATCAGTGACTTGCAACATCAGAAGGAGGTTATACTCCCGGGGACGAATACACTTTTTTTTTGGATGAAGATTTAAATATTGAAGAATGGGATTTTCGTCGCTCGGCTAAAGGGGAGGGGAGAGCCGCCAAGTGGTTGAATCAAAAGAAGATCAATGGCCTACGCTTTTATCTTGACCACCAAGGCCCCAAGGGCTTTTCCCTTAAATTTGAAAATCTAAGCGTAAAGTTTTCAAATCAATCCGACTGGACCTCAGTCCAATAATTAAAACCTCTTAAATATTAAGGGACTCCCGCTAGCAGGGGAGTGAACCATTCATTATATTTTTTGTGTCAAATCCGAAAATCTGATACGAATACATTCGGATTATTCATTCCATCACGACAACAGGTAAAGGTTTAAAGGTATGATCATTGTCCCAACCCTCTTAGAAAAAAGTCCCATTCATGGTTTTGGTGTTTTTTCAAAGGGATTTATTCCCAAAGGCACTAAGGCCTGGGAATGGAATGAAAAATTTGATATTAAAATTACCGAAGAAGAGTTTCCCACACTGGCCAAGTCAGTGCAGGAAGAGCTTGAGATTCATATGTATCAGCCTGAAGAAAAAGGGTATTACCTCTATGAAACTACGATGGGAAAGTACATGAATCATTCCCGCACACCTAATATCGACTTTAGCATTGTGAGTGAAGGCTGGACAACCCGCGACATACAGCCGAACGAAGAACTCACCTGTGACTATCGTCAATTTTCACATGACTTCTCTCAGATTGCTTATATCTAAACTTTTTTATCACAGTGCTGGTGAGCAGACAAGTGCTCAAAATAAGCCAAGCTTCCACTGAGAAAATAAAGCGTTCCTCTGCAAAGAGCAGCGCATGAAATGCAATTGTAATTAGGGGAATCCAACTGAGCGAAGCCCATTGCTGCCGAAGTTTGGTTTTTACAGAGGTGTGCGCTGGATGCTTAACAATCGAGTAATTTTAATCACCAGCCATTTTATTTCATCTAATGGATGATGAAGAGCATATTGAATTGCCAATCTACAGAGTTTCTGGGATTGTTCTGCTTCGTTGCCTCCAGACACTTGAATGGAATCCATTGTAGAAGAATTCATATATCCACCGTTCATTTCGGGGTTATGTCCGATATACAGGTTGGGTCCAAAATTGGTGGATACAGGCACCCAATGTCCGAGTAATTGATGATTGCGAAGTGCCCATGGTAGCAATAGGAGCATTGCTACCATGCCTCGAACAAGAATGACTTTGAACTGATACTTAAAATCCCAAAGCGTTTTGTTAAGCGAAAGAAAGGGTAGATAAAGTAAGGCTGTAGGCCTCACATAAGCCGCAAGACCGATGGCCAGACCCGATAGAATCCCCAAGCTAATCTTCGCATACATGGATTGAATGTCTGAGGGAACCGTAGGCTTGTTTTGTGGATCAAACCGAGTGCTGAAATAAAACGCGATAAGCAGAAAAAAGACAAAAAGTGTTTCACTCCAAAAGGAAGCCGCCATGGCAATTGCAGCGGGATAGAAGGCATAGAGTAGGCCAGCCAGGGCTGCAAATGAGAAAGACATTCGTTTTTTTGCAATTAGATAAATCAATAGTGCGGAGAGGCTAGACAAGATGGCTTGTGAACATTGGATGAAAACTAAAAGTGAATCAGAGGAGAAATAATTTGAGAATTTGAAAAAAAGCGAAAGAAAAAAGGAGTAACCTACAGGCCAATAAGCAGTGGGAAAACCATCCATCAGATAGCGATTTTCGGTAGCCAGGTTTTGAGCCGATTGCAAATAAAAAAGCTGATCAGCTACCGGCTCGCCCCGGTAGATCAAAAAAATCCAAACAAGCCGAAGCGTTAAGGCTGAGAAGAAAATCCAACATCCGGGTTTTAGCGGCACAGCTTCAAACTAATTAATGCCGTAGCACTTATTCCCCGATTAGAACTAATTTTTAGATCTTTTCACATAAGGAAATCTCATGTCTACAGCAACTTTGCCTCCGGTCAGCCCTCGGTTCGAAGGGGTCATTGCCATCACAAAAGCCAATGTATACTTCGAGGGTAAGGTCATCAGCCATACCATTCTTACCGGAGCAGGTCAGCGAAAAACCTTGGGTGTTATTCTGCCCGGAAGCTATCACTTTAATACCGAAGCACCTGAAAGAATGGAAATGGTCTCAGGAGATTGTTCTGTCAAATTGAAAGACAGCCAAACATGGATTGAATATCCCGAAAATTCTGTTTTTGAAATTCCCGGCAACAGCTCCTTCGATATCCAGGTGAAATCGGGATCTGCCCACTATATCTGTAGCTTTTTGTAATAAGGGAGTTTCCTGCTTCAGAATATAGCTCTGAACAATTCAATGGAAAAACCAAATGATTACATGCAATCCGAATTGAACATTTGAAATGATAATGATTCCTCAGCTAAGTGACTTTTTTGATTTACAGAATAGTCTATTCACAAATCTTTTTGTTGAAGGTGAGGCTCCTTGGCTTGTTCTTCCACGCATGGGATTGTTTTTGCAGACTGCCATTCACAATCATCGAAAAGGAACCATCCATTCTCAAGCCGTGCTGCAGGGTGACATTGAGGTAGGCGAAGGCACGGTCATCGACCCCAATGCCTTTTTACTGGGACCCATTTGGATAGGAGAGAACTGTCATATTGGGCCGGGCTCATTTTTAAGAGGTCCGTTGATTATTGGTTCTGGCTCTCGTATTGGCCATGCTGTTGAATTAAAGAATAGTCTCTTGCTGGGTGAATCGAGTGTTCCTCATCTTTCCTATGTCGGCGATAGCGTGATTGGGTACAAGGCCCATTTAGGAGCAGGAGTCAAAGTATCCAATCATAAATTAGATGGAAGCCTAGTTCGAGTTAAGCCCTTTCCCGTCGAAGGAAAAACATCCCTTAGTGATGATGTAATCGATACCGACCTGCGAAAGCTCGGAGCGATTATAGGAGACTCGGTGGAAATTGGATGTAACTCTGTGTTAAACCCCGGAACCTTGATCGGGCATCACAGCCGAGTTTATGCAGGCGCCCTACTGCGCGGTAGCTATGCGCCTAGAAGCTTGGTGCGAGTCCTTCAGACCCATGAAATTTCAGAACTAAAGTCTGATTAAAGTTTGGCACTGAATGTGAGTTACAGATAACTTTTAGACTCTTTGCCTAAAACCCTACATCTTTCGCAGCACCCACGGACTCCAAAAAATGCATGGTTTCCATGTGTCCATTGCTAGCAGCTGCCAAATAAGGCGTCCAACCTTCGCCATCTCGAGCGTTTACATTGGCTCCGGCTTTCACTAAGGTAATGACCCGGGTGGTTTCACCCTTTTCCGCTGCCCGTATTAAATCGAACTCTTTAGTAACATGCGTCGTTGCACAGGCAGAGAGCAAAAGACCCAGGGCAAAAAAACTAAGAACTATAATTTTTCTGAAAATTATTGGGTATGTGTTCATAGGGAAATATCCTGTATGGCATCAAGGTGATAAATCCAGGTGCTTGGAACGCGGCGACCAGGTCTGGGCGATTTCGCCCAGGTAATGGAGGGCCGATGGCTGGGGCTCGAGAAGCCTCGTAGCTCACGATTTACAGAGTTAAATTCGGCGATTTCATCTAAAAATAGGCTCAAACTGAAGGATTGGACGACGCAGGTACTCGTACCCTTTGAGCCAAATAGTTGGATATTGCTAAAAACCGGTAGTTGGATAGAAGCGCCCATATTCATCTATAAATCAAGATTTGGGCCAAAGAGAAAGCGACTATTTTTGATGGAAATAAGGCTTCCAAGTTCTTAGGCTGGGCAGTCTCGACCAGGTTCGGTAAAGATAGGCCCTTAAAAAAAACTGGGCTTTGAATGAGCTTGCTGTAATTTAAGGGGATGCAGGAACAGAATTCAAACTTCTCATCTGAAAGATATCGTCCCTGGCCTCCTTATCGTGTATATCGTGCATATCGTTCATATTGCTGCGTATTTTTAATCAAAACCATCCTAACACTTGCATTCGTTACTCTGTCAGTGCAGTCCCGAGGATTGAGCGCCAAATATTTACAAAATCTTCGCATTGCCTTTCTTTTTGGAGACTCCTCTGGTTTAGATTCAATAGCGATCAAAGATATACAGTGGGGGGCAATGCAAGGCATGCAGATGTGGCAGTCCGTTTTAAGTGATATGCACATTACATGGGTCGATTCGGCAGCAAATGGCGATCTGGTTTTTTGGTTTGATGATTTTCGGAATGATACTGTCGATGGATGCGGACCCGGCTATTGGACGGGCTGCGCGACTTGGCCAAACTCAGAAGGGCGTCCCCAGCGCGATACGATTCGTTTTAATACCTACGGCCATGTTGGTTTGGCATCCGAGCCTTTTACTTTTCTCTCCCGTGATTCCGTAATGAACTGTTACGAAGCCTGTAGTTTTCCACCCGTCTATTACCATGGCGATTCAGCTGAAAAGCAGCCTCCCCAAAACCCCGGCTTTATTCGCGGACGTTTTCTGTGTATTCCATCGGCAATTGAAACAAGCTCTTTGGTCTTTCATGAATTCGGCCATGTTTTGGGTTTGGGACATAAACAGCCGAGTGAAGCAGCCTATATCGAGTGGTATATGGACGCTAAGAGAAATTTAGAAAAAGGGATTATTAGGAACTCGAAAGGGGAGAACAGCAGAAAGCAGTTAATTAGACCGGGTCCCGATTATCCTGATCTCGAAGCATACTATGGCGCTTCTACTCCTGATAAGCCCCTGCTGTCAGCATTGGGTCACAGAGCTCCCAATCGGGGCCATATGATTGGAGGAGTTAATCCACCCATGGGTATACCGCTTTATCCCTATGCGAGTTTCAATAATCGGGTTGTCTATCCCGAAGATATCGAAGATCTCTCCACCGATTATCAAATTGCCTATCCTGAGTCGAAAGCGAAAATTGAAGTCAGCAAGCGCCAAGGTGAAAAACACTATTACACAAATTGGCTCGACGTCATCCAAGTCTGCGGTTTGGATTCGAACAGTATCAATGCTCCCTACTTTGTAACACAAATCATCATAAAGTCATCTGAGAAAGGCGTCAAGCAGTTAAAAAAGAGTTCGAAAAAATAAGTGAAGTAAATTTGGAAGATCTGTTATTTCATTCCTGGCTTATTCTGTAACTGTGCATTAAACTGTTGAGCCAAAGTCGCTAAACCATTTTGACGCTGGGGGCTGGATACATTTCGCGGTTGGCGACCGAACAATCCTGAACCTAGACCAAGTGTGAAGCCAAAATCAATGCGGGTTAAAGGAA
This sequence comes from Fibrobacteria bacterium, assembly GCA_038315885.1. Taxonomy (GTDB): domain Bacteria; phylum Fibrobacterota; class Fibrobacteria; order UBA11236; family JBBQAD01; genus JBBQAD01. The sequence continues at coordinate 9,389 of JBBQAD010000055.1, forward strand.
TCTCTCCCAGAACAGCCAACTTGATAGGGGCGATTTTAGCCAGGTTACCTAAGGAGTCAGAAGGAACGCGGTCTAAAGCCTGTGAGCCTTCGAGATAAACTATAAAAGGGTAATTCTGATACACTCTTGAATGTAAGCGTAGACCCAAACCTATTGATTTGTAATAAGCATCGCGATTTTTTTCTGGATCCCAATACTTGGGATCAATCAATTTGGTCTCATTGAGCTTGCCATTCCATGCGCGGCCTGCATCGGCAAAAGCATGGGCATAGAGATCATCTACAAAAACAATCCACCAACTTGTAAAAATGTCATTCCAAATCGGTATTTGGGCATCGAGGGAAAACTGCAATGTATTTTCTCCCGAAAAACTTAAGTTTTCGATGTCTCTCAGCAGGGGATAGCCTCGCAGATACAGTCCCCGCTCAAAGAAGGAGTCGAGTGTATCGGTCAGTGGAGTTGAATTCAAATATTTCCAGCTCAGAATACTGCCCACAAAGCCCGACAAAACCAGGGAAGATTTTTTAATTCCAGGAATGGCTAAACCATAACTGCCTCCTGCATCCAACTCACTCAGTCGATAGTTACGATATTTTTCGGAAGGATAACCATTACTGAAATCGAAAGTTTCTTGAAATGTGCCTTGCCTGATCAACAGGGATCGGCTTAGACTTAGATTACTGACCAGGGCCAAACCTGTAGGTGCTGCTGCCTGTTTAGCCCCATTTCCAGGCATGAAAACAACAGCTCCCCCCTGGAGATACAGATTTTGATAATAAGTAAAGGCAAAGGGAAGCTCATAGAAATTAAAGTCATTCCAGGAATAGCCGCTGGACAATTGGAAAAAAGAGCTTTTGTCCCAGTCGCTAATTGTGGTGGCATCGAAGAGATCGTAACCCACACTGAAATCAATGCTGTGAAGGGTTAAGGCGTAATGGGTAAGGGTTGGCTTTGGAGGTGGGTCAAGAAAATCTTGTGGTCTTTCCACTACTGAATCCTGGGTTCCGATATTTCGTCTACCGTAACTAAGGCCCAGTGTAATAGGCAGCGAGTGATTGCTGAGACCCACAAAAAATTCCGATTCTTTATTGGGTTTTAAAATGGTGCCGTCAGGTGTGAGGTAATCCGTGCCATTGCCCACCTCAAGTAATAGTCCGGCACTGACTTCATTTTTGTTTACCGGATCATTAAGATATACACTGGCTCCCCCGAGCCATTTTGCATCACCGGTTTTTGCATCACGGGTACGCGCACTCATTTCCTGCCCAAAAATGAGGGGACTGATCAAATAGCGATTGGGCAGAGGATAGTAAGGCTTGTTGTTACCAGAAAAGCTCAATGGCTCTGGGCTCGGTCCGGCAGGGTTTCGTGTTACAGACACGCGCTGGTTCGGGATGCTCGCAATACTGTCCAAAATATTGATAGAAAAGCCATCTTTGTCATAATTGACAAAAGCCAGTTTATTCCCATCCCAATTAATAGCAGGTGCAAATGCCCCACCGACTACATTTGTAATTCCTTCGATTTCTGAATTGTCGAGGGTAATTCGATAAATATTATAGATGCCAGTGCTATCGGAGCTGAAATAGAGACTCTTCCCATCAGGGCTCCACTCCGGATCACGATCA
>JBBQAD010000334.1:0-4568 GCA_038315885.1 Fibrobacteria bacterium
ATACACTGAATTTAAATGGGGGTGCAGTATGGACACCTGCTTCACAATCTGTAACTATAAGCGGCAATGGGTATCTAAGTGCAACTTCTAGTAATTCATTAAATATTAATGGCCAGATAACTTTAATGGCCTGGATTAAACCAGCTGCATCTGGACAACTGCAAACCATTATCAGTAAGCAAGATGGTAATCTATACAATTACTTCTTTCATCTAACGTCTTCGGACAAGTTAGCCTTTGAATTTGAACATAGCGGAACCTATCGCTGGGAAACTGTAAGTGCCTTAACTTTAAATAGCTGGACACATGTAGCAGTTACATATAATGGTTCGAATCCACCTTCTTTTTATTTAAATGGTGTATCTGAAAGCTCAAATCAAACGAGTAGTGCTACGCATGGACTGGTAACTAATTCGGGCGAATTACGGATGGGAACAAATTCCTATGGAAATTATTACTCTGGGAAAATTGGGCATCCGAGAATTTACAATCAAGTCATCTCAAGCCAAAGCATAGCAGGTATTGTTGCCATGGAATCGACGCTTGTTACAAGCGATGTAGCAGCCTTGGGTCTGATAGCCTATTTTCCGACTTCTGAAAAAGTAAATAACCAGATATATGATATTGGAGCCTCAAGCTTGGTGGGAACTTTTAATGGAACTGTCACTTGGGATCCCGATGTCGAAGCTGTCCATGTCAATTCAGGAAGTTATGTTAATATCCCCAATAACTCAGCTCTGAATATCACAAATGGTATCACGATTACATCTTGGATAAAGGTAAGTTCCAACGGAAACGAGCATGAAATTGTCCGGAAGAATGGTAGCAATATGGATTACCGTTTATATTTGGATCCGGGAATGAATCTGAAATTTGAATTTTGGAATGGATCTCTTCGTACGGCTATTGCCAATTCAGCAATTACTCCAGGAACCTGGGCTCAAGTAGCCGTGACCTATGATGGAAGTAGCACTCCGCAATTTTATATCGATGGTACAAACATCGGTTCAGCTTGGGCGGCTGGTACAGGTGCCGGTCCTTTAACTTTTTCAACAGGTGATTTATGGTTAGGCTATAATTTTCAAGGTTCGATTGGCCATATCGGGATGTCCAATTATCCATTGACTCAGGCAGAAATCATCGCTACCAGAAATAACGAAATTTCCGCCATGACACCAGTTGGAAAACTGACCCTAAATGTCGGGCCAGAAAACAGTAGCATTGTTGGGGGAGTGACATCATCTCAAGCGGTGAATGTTTCAGCTCTTCAAATTCAGCTGAGTACGAATTCCAGCGAAGCGATTCAAATTGATTCAATAAAAATCGGAATCCTGCAAGGCGGACCCCAAATGATCACTTCCCTCAAAATGGTAAGGGATATTGGAAGCCAATATGGAATTATCGACGGAAGTGATACGGCACTCAGTGCTCCTACCCTTCAGGCAGGAAATATCTATAAATTTAGCCTTAATTCCGGAACCGGATATTTAAACACCAATTCGGCTACCCGATATCTGGTAGCAATCGATTTTAATGCTGACTTTGTTCCCAATTCTCAATTGCAATTGAAACTGGATGCAGTCAAGGTGTTTGGAAAAGGCATGGTAACACAGCAATTGGTAATGCCTGATGTAGTCTCATCGGTAACAAATGTAAACAGCCAAGTATTTATTGGGGCGACACCCGCCATCCCTGCTCCAAACTCGGTTAGCAATCTGGTTGTGAGCTATTCGAGTTCGGGCCTGCCGATTCTCAATTGGCAGGCGGTGACCGATACCTATGTAGACAGTTTGTGCTTTACTGTTCGTAATGACGGAATAAGCCCATTAAATGCAGGCGATGGAATGGTGCTAAAGCGTTGGGCAAAACAGGTAACACTGGATACCCTGAAGAAGATTCCTCCCGGCGTTTTACTAAAGGGAAGAGTGTTTGCCAAAAATAGCGCTGGAATTTGGAGTGATAACCAAAGTGGAAACGAAATAGTATTTACAACACCGGCAATAGGTCCGCAAATTGATTTATTGGATTCAGCTGGATATGTTAGAAAAACCAAAGCCAACCTCAGTATTTTGGCGCTTGCCCAAGACAGCATGCGATTCGCTCGCACTGCCGATACAAGTATCTCTGCATGGAAAATGTTTTCATCCTTAGATAGTATCGATTTAAGCCAAGGAGGATCAGGAGATCGGAAAGTATGGATTCAATTTAAAACAAACTTTGGTTATCGCTCTGGCTGGTTTGCAGATTCCAGTAAATATGATGCCCAAATACCTACTGTAAGCCTCAGCCCTACGGGAAATTTTGGTTACATAAATTGGCCGGGAGCGATATCTGGTACGGCGTCAGATGATTTTTCAGGGTTAATGAATATAACATTGCAGGTTAAACGTCTATCAGACAGCTACTACTATAATGGGGATAATTGGGGAGCAATCGCAAATACCATTTATTTAAATTCAACAAATGGTTGGACTTATGGACTTGCTACAACCCAACTCAATACCGGTTCATATTCAGTCAGCGCATCCTCCAAGGATCGAGCTGGTAATAGCTCAGCAACTTTATTTTCCACAATTAACTACACGGCCAATCAATCCCCGTTTGTTCTCAGCAAAACGGGTTCCGATACACTCATTCAACTATCAAATGGCCTATGGAAGTATCAGATAAAAGATGCAGATGTAAATGATACAATAGGAGTTACAAACATAAGAACTCCCCCCTGGATCTCTGTACTCAGAAGAGATTCAGTTGATATCAATTATAATACCAGAATTGTTAATCTTGAATTTACCGGTATGCCTCAACAAGCACAAGTTGGCACTGATTCTATTGTTTATGAATTTACTGACAAGGCCGGTTCTGTACTTCGTGTTGTGCGAAAATTGCTTATTCTGAACTTACCAGAAAGCCCTCGCTTTACTGAAAGACCAGTTAGTTTGACCGCAACCCAGGAATTAGTTTTTAGTTACACACCAATCCATAGCGACCCAGATGGAACTGTGCCAAGTTTAAGCGCCATCGGATTACCCGCTTGGCTTACCTTGAGTAATGGAATTCTTAGGGGAACACCCAAATCAAACCAGATTGGTAAAAGCAGTATCAAGCTGTTAAGCAGTGATGGACAATTTATCGATACCTTAAATTTGGATATTCTTGTCTTAGATATAAATGATCCACCACGTTTTTCCAGTAAATTAGTTATTCTAAGTGCCAACCAGGACGGCCGCTTTTCTTACAAATTGTTGGCCAGTGATCCTGATTCAGGAACTGTACTGATTTACTCCGCCTTGCGAATACCTGCCTGGATCTTACTTAAAGGTGACAGTTTAATCGGAACACCATTAGATGCCAATGTCGGACAAGACAGCCTACGGATTCGGGTCAGCGATGGTAGCCTTTCAGATACTATGACTGCCGTTATTCAGGTTCTCGATGTAAACGATCCACCGAGATTTGCCGATAGGCCGGCAGTGCTTGAAGCCATCCAAGGTAAACTGTTAAGCTATAGACTTCTGGCCAAAGATCCCGATAAAAAGGATACCCTGAGTTACAAACTGCTACAAAACCCGACTTGGCTCACCTTGAAAAAAGACTCCCTTTTTGGCATCCCCGCAAATGCAGATGTCGGCTATCGAACTATAAAAATTCAAGTCAGTGACGGCCTACTTTTTGATACTCTGAACACCATTGTGCATGTGGCGAATGTAAACGATGCTCCTAAGTTCACGGAGCGTCCTACCCCTATTTCGGTGAATGAAAGCTCTGCCTTCAGTTATACACTCAAAGTTGACGACCCAGATTCCAATACGATTTTGATTTATAGTATGTTGAGCAGTCATTCGTGGTTAAGCTTGAAAGGCACTCAAATAAGTGGTACTCCAAGAAATCAAGAAGTCGGCAATCACGAAATGTTATTACAAGTCAGTGATGGTCAATTGCTGGATTCTCTAAGAATGACAATTAAAGTTGTCAATGTAAACGATACTCCATCGGTTAAATCCCTGGAAGGAATTACGGTAGATTTAGCCAACTTCAAAGAAGATTCCAGTACACTCTTCTCTATTGTAATAGAAGACAAAGATTTGGGAGATAGTCTATTTCTAGTCTCTCGATCGGTTGATTGGATTTCAGTCATCAATACCCAAGTGACGGATAATGGTCACTTAGTGCGTTTTAACTTCCGAGCTCTACCTTTGCAAAAAGATACGGGTAGTCAAGTGATCAATCTCCGCTTTTCTGATCGTACTGCCGCAGGAATCTCATTACAAATAAAAGCAAAAGTCTTAGAAACAAATGATATCCCCAAAGCGGTCATTAAAAATGCCCTGGTACAAGGCGGTTCGGTTTTGGTAAGCCTTGATGTCACAGATGAAGATGGAAAACTGGCCGAAACTAAATTTTCCTATCGCCTGATCAAAGACAGCACTGTCATTCTAAATGGAAATACATTAGGATCACCTTTGTCACTCTTTCCCTTAGGTGATGGCAAATACAATCTCTTTCTCAAAGCCGAAGACAAATTTGGCTTAGCTCAATCAGATGAAACAATGGGAAGCTTTGAAATC
>JBBQAD010000379.1:0-4091 GCA_038315885.1 Fibrobacteria bacterium
TTAGACGACTGAGAGGCACATTGCGCTAGTAACCAATTTATCCAGATGCGCAGTAGCTTTTCTGGCTTAAATTTTCCTGAAGTAAAAGTCGTCCAGAAAGCAACAGTTTGACTTTCTTGTCCACCAAGTTTAGGAGGGAAGACAAAAGGATACTTGCCTCGGATTCGTACCCTTCGATTGTTGGTGATGGGAATTTGTAGTTCAATAGTTTGGGAACTGTAACTTTCCATCGACAAATCGGGATTTACACCCGCGTCTGAGAGTAATAGTGAAAATTTTTCAAGACAGGTCTGCATCGAATGAAATGTTTCACCCAAGGACAGGATATCTTGTTCGGCAAAATCGCTTTCGGGTTGCAGGGTTCCAAAGGCCAATTTTCGATAGAGTTCATGGGCGAGTTTTTTTGGAGATAGAACACTACCTGAAAGTGAATTTATTGAAAATTTTTCAAAACTGGAAGTTTCCATTTTCTGTTTGAAAAAGATCTGCATGACCAGATTATCCAAACCCGCTTGACTCAATTGATAATTGCCCGGGTAGCCTATTTTTAGGGGTAGAAAGCTGTTTTCAGTTTCATCTTTCAGACGGTCGATTTTCCATCTTCTAAAGAGTGAGTATTCGAAGGGGTTTTTCAGAAAGCGAACCAGGTCTTCGGCATCCAAGTCAATTACCTGCTCTGTAAGACTATCATTCGAACGCTTGGAAATTGATGGAGGTAAAATGCTGCCAATTTCCTTTTGAATCTCGGATCGGCTTTCGTTTAGTAAGGCCTCAGCCAATACAGACCAATTTTTTTGAACGGATTGCAATTGAAAACGCTTGGTGTAAAGCCAGTGTAATACTTGAGACTGGCCCCCAGGTGCCTGTGTATCCCCTTCTTCCCCAGCTCTTTCCCAAGCGGCGATAGGAATCTTTCTCGTCCTTTCTTGAATTTGATTAGAGTCACCAAAGGTCATCTGCTGAATAAATTCCTGAAACTCTATCCAAATTTGGGAGGGTAGCATGTCTTTGTCTTGTTGGATATCTTGTGATACATAGCTCAGAACCATTTTTTCTCTGGCAGAAATAAGGGTTTCCAGAAAAGCATATCTGCCCATCCAAGCTGAGGTATTATCGCCAGCCCAACGCCTAAACTGTAACAGATCAATACTGTTCGACTTGCTTTCCCTGGGAAACTTTCCTTCTCCCAATCCCAGCACATAGATTTGTTTAAAGGGAATGGGTCTGAAGGGAAGCAAAGAACAGATATTAATGCCTCCACATAAAAAGCGTCCGCTCGTGCCGGGAAGTTCCAATTCATCCTGCAGTATCCAAGCTTTACCCAGCGCAGATACTTCTTTCACCTGTAGTGAAATGCCATCCCACTTTTCCAGCTCGTTTTTTTCAAGCAATTTCAATCGGTTTAATACTGTTTCCCGATTCCAGCTGTCTAAGGAATTTTTTGCCTGAGGATTTTTTTCAGAAGCCCTAGATTGGGGAGGCGAAAACCATTTTAGACACATCTCGCTAAGACTCTGTGACCACTGTGATAGGTTGGTACTGTTAGACAATTTCTCACAGTCGGAAAACAATGATTCGACAGCAAAGATAAATTTGGCATAGGAATCACTTTCACTGTCTCTTTTTTGGGGATAGGCTTCATCTCCAAGCAGAGTATCAAGCTCACCTGCAGCACACATTCCCAACGATAAGCGCTGTAGCGCCTTTTTCCAGGTGAAATTGTCAGAGTGATACCATGAGTTTCGGGCTTTGTGATCCGCATCATAACCACGGTAAACTGAGAGATCCTCCGTCCACTGTTTCCACTCTTCTAAAATGGCCGAGTTCAAGTCGAGTGAACTTTGAAACCAGGGGTTCTGTGCCAAGAACAAAAAGGAACTTCGAGAAAATCCATCTTCACACAGCTCAAACAGCCCTTTTAACGCTTGAAAAAAGGGGCTTTGCTGCTTCGCGGTCAAATCTGCGAAAGTGAAAGGAATAAAACTATCCTCTCCTCTTTGATGCGCAGAAAAAACCGAAAGGAAAGCTTCACGATACAGTTTCATATCACTTACATAAACGGCAATGTCTTCACACTTTAGCTCTGGATTGACCGATAATTCGTTTAATAAATGCTGATGTAAATATTCAACTTCGCGATGGACACTTGGCGCCTCCCAGAAAGCAAGGCTCTTGTCTTGTTCCTTGGGGGTAGAACTGGACACATCATCCGAAGTGAAAGAAAAAATTTGGGCCTGTATGGACCCCAGAATGGTCCTGGGAAACTGCTCTTGCCAGCTGGAGTCGAAATCGTACTCAAAGCTTTGGCACCACAGTTGAATACTTTCGCGACCGAAACGGCCCCACAATGCAAGAGGAAGATTCTGAATTTGTAGATGTGCTTCTTGAGCTTCCTGTTCCGCGGCGGCAGAAAATATTTTCCAACTGGATAATTCTTTTGTTCCTACTTTTTTTATGCCTACTTCTCTTTTCCCCTTTTCTTCTGTCATAAAATCTTCCCAAATTTCACTACAGGGATTAAGTACATATACACTAATCTCTACATTATCTGTGCTACCGAGAGTGTATAAGGCCTGCCGTAAACTTTGTGGAACATGACCAGGAGCAAAGAGGTGAATTTTCTGCCTTGATTCGGGAGTTTTGAATCCCAATGTACGGATAGCCTGGGCTAGTGTGAGTCTAGCAGAATCGGAACCGGGCACTTGTGAAGTTTTAAAAAAAATGCGCTGATAAAGCTCTTTCTGCCAGTCTTCTTGTGAAGCTATCTCCTTTTGTCGATCTGATTTAATCTGAGAAGCGAAAAATTCTTTTCCTTTTGACCAGGATTCAATTAAGCCGGGGATTCCGCTTCGATCAGGTCGATGTAACTCATAACTGAGAAATAGCTTGGCCAGGCGTGAGGAAAGTTCCACCAAGCTAGATAGAGAACCCGCAGCTCTCTGATATTCTAAAGCAAGTTCCCGAGGAGGTGACGCCAGCAATTCTCGCAAAATATGAAGACTTAACTCTTCTTCACCAAGTGGAGTAACATTCCTTCTGTATGCAGATTGATCCAGATTTTTCCACAGCAGATCGGCTAAATAAACAAAATTTAGATTAGCTGCAATGCCCATTTTTTGCGCCAAGCGTAATTGTATCCAACGAGCTACACTGGGATTTGGAACAGCAATAGTAAGGGGTAAGAAAAAATCATCATCGCGAAGAGACTCAATCAAGGCTTCCAGCAGTTTATCCAAAGAATTTCCGAAAAGCAGGGTGCTGGACATGTTAATAATCAGTCGGCTTGATTTGCCACTCCATAGGGTACGTGAACACTTGCCATCAGAACAGAGGCTGGTTGGGCATGCTGCATCTGGTCATCAAAGAATATATGCGGTCGAAATTCGCTTAAAATTCTAGCCTTTTCAATTCCTCCCAAAAAAAAGGCTTCGTCAACCTGAATATCCCAGGAGCGCAGTGTATTGATAACTCGTCGATGCGCCGGGGCACTGCGCGCAGTAATCATCGCCGTGCGGAGTCTTGGCTTATAACTTGCATCCAATCGCTGTTTTTCCCATTCCCATTTTTGCAAAGCGGATATTTGTTTCACCAGGCGGTGTAAGGGTCCCGGGCTTAACGGCTCATGAGAATGATTGGATTCATGGCTTTGAAAGCCTATCAGTCCATCCGATTTATAAATTCGCTCTGCAGAATCATCAGCAATGATTCCATCAAAATCAAAGGCTATTTTTAATTCTCCTTCTGTATCACTGTTTCCCGCTTCAGAGCGGTCGGAACCCAATATAAGTCCCGCAGGTTTTTGCTGTTGAATTGCCTCAGATACATCGAGATCATTAGCCGAAAGAAATAGGCTGGCATTTAGGGCATCGATATATCGATATGGTTTCTGTCCACAGGTAAAAGCGGCCCTGCTGATAGGCAGGCCGTAGTGTTCCAATGAATTAAAAACCCTGAGTCCCGTATCGGCATCATTTTTCGACAAAAGTATCACTTCAATCGGTTCAAAGTGATTTTTGGCATCATTTACAGCCAACAGTCGACGTATAAATTGGAAACCCCCTCCCTTCGGCAGCGGTTCAGACTCATGATCC
>JBBQAD010000478.1:0-2716 GCA_038315885.1 Fibrobacteria bacterium
CAAAAACACATTTACCGCATTGTATACATATTTTTTCATCCCAAACCGGTATTTCAAAACCAATATTTCTTTTTTCCAACTTGGCAGTCCCTGTAGGATAGGTGCCATCGACAGGAAATACACTCACCGGTAAGCAGTCACCACGCCCAGCAATTATTTCTTGAATTACATGATCAACTATTCCAAATTTATTTATTCTCTCCTTTTCAAAATAACCTGAATTATCATCAAGAGCAGGTATCTCAACCTGATGGAGATGGGCCAGAGTCTTGTCAACTGCTTCCCAGTTTTGTTTAACTATCAGGTCACCCTTTTTACCATAGGTTTTTTTAATGCTTTGCTTTATCAAGGTCAAAGCTTGATCGGAAGGTAACACTCCAGAAATTGCAAAAAAACAAGTTTGCATAACTGTATTGATGCGACCACCCATTCCGCATTCACGGGCGACCGCATAGGCATCAATGGTAAAAAGTTTGGCATTTTTCGAGTGTAATTGTATTTGCACCTTCTGGGGCAAACTCTTCCATACCTCTCCAATAGGCAGCGAACAATTAATTAAAAATGTACCTCCCGGCAAAAGCATTGTTAACATGTCAAAACTTTGCAGAAATTGCGATTGATGGCAGGCGATAAAATGGGCATTCTGTAACAAGTAAGAAGAACGAATTGGATTGGGTCCAAAACGAAGGTGCGAAACAGTCATGGCACCTGATTTTTTGGAATCATACACAAAATAACCCTGAGCATAATTTTCAGTATCTTCTCCGATTATTTTAATGGAACTCTTGTTTGCAGACACAGTGCCATCGGCCCCCAAACCATAGAATAGCGCTCGAACACCCTTTGGATCTTCGGTGATAAACGATTCATCATAAGAAAGGCTGCTATGAGTGACATCGTCCAGAATCCCTATTGTGAAATGATTTTTTGGTTTATCTTTTTTAAGTTCATCAAAAACGGCCTTAGCCATGGCTGGACTAAACTCTTTGGAAGAAAGACCATATCGACCGCCTATAACGTTGACTTCTACATCTGAGTGCGAATTTTTTCCAACGTACTTTTCATTTTGTCTGGCTTCGTACAAGGCATTTACAATATCTTGATATAGAGGTTCGCCGACTGAGCCAGGCTCCTTGCATCGATCCAAAACTGCAATTGCTTTAACCGATTCAGGCAAGGCTGAGATAAAATGTTTTACCGAAAAAGGCCTGAATAACCGCACCTGCAAAAGACCTAACTTTTCTCCCTGACCATTTAGAACTTCCATGGTTTCTTTTACTGTGTCTGTAGCTGAACCCATTACTATAATGATACGTTCGGCATCCTTTGCCCCACTATATTCAAAAATCTGATATTTTCGACCAGTCAAATTCGCCAATGTATCCATTGAATTCTGTACAAAATCAGCACAAGCATCGTAATACAAATTACAGGCTTCGCGAGATTGAAAAAAAACATCGGGATTTTGAGCTGTGCCCCGCAGCACCGGATTTTCGGGACTCAGGCGGCGTGAACGGTGTTCTTCAACCCACCGGTCATCAATGGCATTTCTTATTATCTCTTTATCTAGGGCAATAATTTTTGAAACTTCATGTGAGCTTCGAAAACCATCGAAAAAATGGACAAAGGGAATGCGCGATCGCAATGTGGCCATGTGTGACACCAAGGCCAAGTCGTGTATCTCTTGCACATTGGCTGAACATAACATTGCCCAACCCGTTCCACGGGCGGCCATTACATCAGAATGATCTCCAAAAATGGATAAGGCGTGAGTAGCCAAAGTTCGGGCCGCAATGTGAAAGACAGTTGGAGTCAATTCTCCAGCAATCTTGTACATATTCGGTATCATTAGCAACAAGCCTTGCGAGGCCGTAAAGGTGGAGGCTAAAGAACCGGCCTGTAAGGCCCCATGAATCGCTCCCGCAACACCTCCTTCGCTTTGCATTTCTTGCACCAGTGGAACATCTCCCCAAAGATTTTTCTTTCCTTGAGAGGCCCATTCATCTGCCCATTCTCCCATTGTCGAAGAGGGGGTGATTGGATAGATGGCTATCACTTCACTTAATGCATAGGCAATAAGGGCTGCTGCTTCATTTCCGTCCAATGTCACATGCTGGGCATTTTCAGAGGGCATGAGGAATCTTTCGATATGTATTTTATGTCGTTAGGTGCAAATATTGTTCCCAATTTGAAAGCACGGATGAATCCCTTCAAAATCTCTGAAAACAAGGAATCATTCACTCAGGTCAAAATCTTTGGACTTTTGGGCAGGCGAAACTGCCAATGTGGCATTCCAAAAGGAGAAAGGGTATCTCCCTGCAAAATCCAAAACTCATTTCAGGGCTAATTTTAAACAAATGAAATTCTATCCAGTGATGCGCTCGCTTCATCCACGCCATCCCTTTCGGATAGCCCGAATTGAAAGGCGCAGTGTAGACAATGTTTTTGTCCTTTTGGAACAGGATGGTTGTTTTGGATTTGGGGAAGCCTCACCCAATGAATTTTATGGGGAATCGGCATTAAATGTCTTCGAACGTCTGGCCGGTATCCACGACTGGCTGAAGCACCGCAGTATCGCAAGCCAAGCAGATGTATTCGCGCTCTCAGAAATGCTGCAAAGTATACTTTCCCCTTCCAAAGCAGCACTGTGCGCGATGGATTTAGCGCTCTGGGATTTACTCGGAAAACTGCACAAGCAATCTGTCTGTAAACTGTT
>JBBQAD010000145.1:0-8248 GCA_038315885.1 Fibrobacteria bacterium
CGGCTGAAAAAGCCATACCCAGTATGATGAAATAGACAAGGAAAAAAAATCGTAATGGATTCGCCATGATTCCTGTTTCAGTTTTAGCTTTGTCACACATCAGCATTTTCTGCCTGTTTCCTTGAAAATATTGCGCTTTTAATTATTTGCACAAGTAACTTTATTGCACTCATAATTTTATGGATTTGACACTCAAGATAGGAAAAGACGGAGGCGAGAAACCTGGCATGTCGGAAACATTTGACTTAGTAATTGTCGGTGGAGGAATAAATGGCTGTGCACTGGCCCGTCTGGCTGCATTTAACGGTCTTCAAGTCGCACTCTTTGAATTAGGAGACTTAGGCCAAGGCAGCAGTTCAGCTTCTTCAAAACTCATTCATGGCGGCGTACGGTATCTCGAACAATTCCGCCTGGGTCTTGTGAGGGAATCAGTTCGTGAACGAGCTGATTTAAGAGAAACCGCTCCCCATCTAGTCGAAGAAAGTCGCTTTCTTTTTCCGATCACAAAAAAGGGTAGGCATTTGCGCCTGGCCATCAAGGCGGGAATGCTTCTTTATGATGGATTAGCGGGCGGATTGCGTTTGGGAAAGCATGCCTGGGTCAATGCAGAAAAACTAAAACAAAAAGAACCGCTATTTTTACCCAATGAAAAATGCGGAGCCTACGAGTACAGTGACTGCACCATGGATGATTCCCGTTTGGTACTCGAAAATGCTTTGGATGCAAAACAATTGGGTGCCCAAATATTTACTTACCATGAATTTGTGGGAGTTGAAGAAGATCTTTCTGCTAAAGACAGGGACAATTCAGAATTAGAAGTATCGGTGCGTAATCGTATCACAGGAACGGACCGGGTGGTACGGACTAAACGCTTAGCCTTTACTTCTGGTGCCTGGACTAATTCATTGGTGCGAGCTGAATTTAAGGACGCTAAAGATCAGGTTCGCTTAAGTCAGGGAAGCCATTGGTTTGTCTCAGGTTTGCCAATCCAGGCTTCTTTTATTCTGCCCGTTCCCCGGAGCAATCGATATTTCTTTGTATTTCCCTGGAAAGAGAATCATTTGGTGGGAACGACCGAAGTGGATTTGGGAAGCCAGCTTCCTGATAAAATTATTCCCAGAGAAACAGAGTTACAAGAATTGAAGCAGCTGCTGGCAGATTTTTTTCCCAGTGCCAAGCCCCATTGGATCTGTAACTTTGCCGGGTTGCGTCCCCTGGCCTATTCCAAGGGAAAGAGTAACAGTAAAAAGTCAAATAACAACAGTGATTCGAGAAGCCTTAATACGGCAAAATTGAGTCGTGAACACGAATTCCATAAATTGCATCGAGCCGTTTTTTCTGTGGTAGGCGGCAAGTATACCACTCATCGCCCAATGGCAGAACAGTTTCTTCACTTTATTTTGGGTAAAGCAATACCCTTTAATACGCTGCAAGGCAGGCTCTTTCCTGGGGCCTGGAAATCGATGGAGCATCGCAGCCAATTAAAAAAAGAAATCAGCGAACTGGGAGTTACAGATAGCCAATTGATAGAGGTCTGGCTAAAACGCTATGGTGTTAGGGCCTTGGACTTGGCTCGACTGGTATTGTCGGAAACTGAATTTCAGCAGGTGATTGATTCAGAACATCATGTAGTAGCAGGTGAAATTGTTTTTTCTGCCAAGGAGGAATGGACCCGCTATTCGATTGATTTTCTGCGTCGAAGAAGTTCTCTATTTTTCACCGTTGAGGGAGGCAAGAAATGCTCTTCTTTAGTTGCCGATTGGCTTGCCAAGATCAATGGGCATTCGGCAAATGCTTCGGGTGGGCCGGACTATCACAAATTTTTAGAAGACCACAATCATGTTACAGTCACTTAAAGTTGCCCATCGGGGCTCTCATAGCCGCTCCCATGGCAGCCACATTGAGAATACTCTGCAGGCATTTCGGGAGGCATATGCCTTAGGCAGTGATATGGTGGAATTTGATGTTCAATTAAGTGCAGACCTGATTCCTGTTATTTTTCATGACGACAGTTTACTGCGCTTGGCCAAACGCAGAAAAAATCTGTTTCAGTGCACTTGGTCTGAATTAAAATCGTTACCGCTTGTAGCTATCCCTCGACTGGAAGACTTTTTACAGGAACATGGGGACAAAGCTTTTTATCTGGAGCTAAAGGTTCCTAAAAAATGTGCAGGCGATGAAATCTATCTGAAAACTTTGGCAAAGAAATGTATCACTGCGCTGAAAGGCTATCGTCTGCATCCCGATACCTTGCTTGCCAGTTTTCATCCCGGCCTTCTTGCTATAGTCGTGCGTTTGGGTTGGAAGGGTCGCTATGCCAGAATTTGTGATTCCAAGCCAGCTGCGCTGGAGCAAATTAGGCTTATCAACAATAAATCAGTTTCAGAAAACACCAAAAGCAAAGCCATAACACTGGAACTTTCTATTCCTCGGCGAGTTTTGAAAGAACTTGTTTCTGCTGCAGCTTTAAAAAAAATGACAAGCGTCGAAAAGGAACTCCTTTTTGCCCATACCTACATCTGGGAAGTGTCTACTCAGGCCCAAATAAAAACCTTGATGAAAAAGGGTTTGCGGGGAATCGTGAGTGATTGTCTGGACTGGCCCAGTTAGAACTGACTACACTGTTTAGTTAAATAAGGCATAGTCGGAGTGGCGAAGGTCGAGCATCTGCACCTGTCCGAAATGTTGAATGTGTAATTCTCTTTCCGCACTGCAAAAATCGGTTATATCTTCGCCGTCTAATTGAACCTCAAGACCCGCGCTTAATTTTATGTGGATCTCTTTTACCTGATAACAGATCATTTTTCTTCTCACCAGTCGTGCCGCCCAGGAAAAATCCCGGCTCAGGGTGAGATTAGCCGCATGGCGCCAGGTGGATGGAGAGATGATCACATCGAGCCAGCCATCATTTGGTTTTACATGGGCAAGGGGATGACTGCCTGCGGCATAGGAATTGACATTTACCGCAATGAAACACACCATGCCTTGTAAGTTTTGTACCACTTCACCATTTTTTGTGGTAAGCGTAACAGTGGCAGGTTTACTTATTCGGTTTCCTAAATGGCGAAGTCCTGAACCGATATAGTAGAGCTTATTGTAGAGTGCCCCCTGGGAAATTCGGCCTTCTTTGCGTGCTGTATCAAAATCTCTTAGGATACTGGCATCAATGCCCATACTTAAATAGGCAGCTAAAGTTTTTTTCCCGTTGATATCCCAGAGATCGAGGGCGATGGCAGGCGCTTGAATTAATCTTCGCAAGCAGGCGAGCAGGCCTTTTTGGTTATAGATTTTAAAAACGCCTAGAGAGCGGCCTAAATCGTTTCCTGTACCCAAGGGAATCAGGCCAACTTCTGTTCCGGATTGATTCGCAGCCACGCGCAGCCGATCTAGAACCAGACCGATGGTACCATCTCCGCCCACGGCGATCACTTTTTTAGCAGAACGCAGAAAATGGTCAACCTGTTGGCATATATTTTTTTCTTGAGTCAATTCGGCCCACCACTGATTGCGGCCAATTCCAAAAGAATCCAGAATTTCAGGAAGTTGATGATACACTCGTCCACCAATGCCTCCTCCTGAAATGGGATTGATTAGAAATCCAAATTGGTAAGCGATGTCCTAGCTCCCATACGTTGTTGGTTAATATTGCGGATTAATATAACTGGAAAGGGCCTAGGCAAATCCCTTCGCATTGAACATTGAAAAAATTAAAATCAAGATGAAGTCTTTCACCCGAGAACTTAATTCTCGAAGTCCCGGAGTTTGTTGGCTTCCATCGCTGGCTAAACCATAGGCCTCAATTCCGAAACGCTGGGCCATATAGAGAGCCCTTGGCAAATGAAAACCTTGGCTCACAATAACGATAGCTCCCAGGCAATGTTTATGTTTACAGTTCATCACTGTTCTATAGGTTGAAGTTCCTTTTTCATCTGTTACAATTCTTGAAGCGGGAATTCCCTGCTTTTTTGCAAAGTCAGCCATGGCTTTCACTTCGTTATAACCCTTGGGAATGGAAAATCCCGAAAGAACCGCAATGCTCGAATCTCGAGCATTCAATAGTCTGACACATGCCTGCATTCTTTGTTCTAGTACAGGGGAGAGTTGACCAGAACGATAGACAGAAGCACCTGGAACTAAAATCGATTTAAAGGGCGGTAATTCATGCGAATCATAAAAAATTTTGGGTTTGGTAAGGACAAGCATGTATGCATTCACCACCCAGGAAAAACCAAGGATGATTAAGACAAGAATCCCAACAAAGCGAAGCTGTTTCAAAGTTTTCAACCGAGGTAATTGTTTTTTACTCGAACATACTTTTCGGCAAGGGCCTTTATCGAGAGAATTTCCTCTTGAGTTAAACTTCTAATCAATTTCGCGGGGTTACCCAGAATAAGTGAAGCGGGAGGGAAATGCTTTCCCTTGGCAATTAAACTATGGGCTCCAATGATACTGTCATCTCCAACTTTGCTGCCATCCATCAAGACCGAACCCATGCCCACCAAAACTCGATTTCCAATGGCGGAAGCGTGGATGATACAATTATGACCCACTGATACATCATCCCCCAGGCTAACGGGAAATTGATCGGAGACATGAAGAGTTGAGTTATCCTGGATGTTGCTGCGTTCTCCTACTTCGATAGTATTGATGTCAGCCCGCAGAACACAGCCAAAAAAAACGGAGGAATCTGGGCCAATTGTAACTCTGCCTATTAGATCTGCGCTAGGCGCGATAAAAGAGCCTTCTGCGCAGACTGGTCGTTGATTCAAATAGGCTAGCAGCATTTAACTAGCTGCGAACGTGAGAGTAAATTGGATACGCAACCAGCTCATTTTCTTCAAACCAGAAGGAAACTTCCCGTTTTGCGCTCTCTGGTGAATCGGAGGAGTGAACCATATTTTCTGTAATACTGGGTGCGAAGTCATGGCGGATGGTACCCGCTTGTGCCTGCGCAGGGTTAGTCGCCCCATTGATGTTTCGAGCTGATGAAATCGCATTCTCCCCTTTTAATGCGATGAGAACTAGCGGACCACTGGTCATGAACTGCACCAGTTCAGGAAAGAAGGGTCTTGCTTTATGTTCGGCGTAGAAGCCTTCTGCTTCAGCAACGCTTACATGCTTGGCTTTCATGGCTCTGATTCCCAAACGAGCCTTTTCGTAACGTCCAATAATCTCACCGATCAAACCTGCCTTTAAGCCGTTGGGTTTGATGATAACCAATGTTTCTTCCATATTACTTCCTTCTCTTTTCATAAAAACCTAGCAAGCAAATTTTGATATGTGAAGCATATCCTGATTTAATCAGCTGTTAGGATGACATTTTCTTCATTATATTTGGCTCGCGGGCGGGTTTAGCTCAGTTGGTAGAGCATCTGCCTCCCATGCAGAAGGTCGTGGGTTCGAATCCCATAACCCGCTCCATCCCGCATTTTTTTTTAAGAAGCGCTATTTTGTAACACTCGTATCAGATGCGTTTTTCTTTGCCGAATCTGGATGTGCTTTGTTTTGGGTAGTATCTGCTGAATCAATCACAGCCGTAGAGTCTTCAAACTTGGGCATTAAGGCACCCCCACTTTGAATATTACGGATCATCCAATCAGCGTCATCTGACAAGTCGGTCTTAGGATAGCGCTGTAACATTTTTTTAAACTGACGAACTGCCGCAGAATCCTGTTTCATATGTTCAGAATAGATAAAGCCAACCATAAATTCAGCCTTGTACTCATTGGGACTGTCGGGATAAAGGAAGCTGACTCGGCGGTATTCAGCCAGGGCATCGGAAAATTTTTCTTGTTCGATATAAATTTGCGCCAGCCCAAAGCAAACAGAATCCTGCAGTCTGACCTGACCTGGAAATTGTGTCCGGATTTGCTGATAGAGTAATACGGCCTCATCCAATTTGCGTTCGGTATGGAGATCTTGGGCCTGTTTGTAGGCCTTAGCTGCATCCTTCAGCTTTGGAGCAATTAACGAGGCTTCGACTATTTCTACATGGTATTTCTCTTTTAATTTTTGGAAATAACGTTCTTCAGCTCGCTTTTCTCCCATCTGTTTCAGATTTTGAAAGAGGGTATAACGCAAGCTGTCTAAGGGCTTGAGTGTATCATTTACAAGATATTTATCCGGGTTGATTCCATACTCTTCTTTGAAATCATTTTCTGTAATGGTCAGGGCACTGGCTACATCACGGGCATAGAGCAGGGGGTCGACCTTTGCTCCCTCTATAACAAAATAAGCACGTCGTTCATTGAAGGCGTTCTTAATTTCATTGCTATCTAAGCCAAATGTTTTGGTATACACAGAATCCCGATACAAATTTGCCCAATAATCAGTCTCTGCCGATGTCAGTCTGGCTTTTAAACCGGCTTCTTCGGTATAGCCCAATGTTGCCAGTTCTTGGGCGGCAAGTATCCAATGAACCAGATAATTTGCCAGATCTTCTCGCGAATAACGACTCTGCATTTGCTGGGGGATTTCCGTACGCAGCAGGTTTACTTGACTTTCACGAATGGCTCCTCCGTCAAAGGTCAGGATTGCCTGTGAATCAGCCAAATTAGTAGCACGTCCCTGCACGAAATCTTGTTTCACTAACCAGAATACCCGGTCAAAGGGTTTTTGCACTTTAGCCTGTTTATTCAAAAGCCAGAAGCTGTGCCATTTGCCATCGGGCCCCTCTACCAATGTGCTGCGAGTATTGGGTTCAAGACTGTCCAATTCCGCAAAAAGACCAGGAAGCATTCCGATTCCATAGGGAAGCACATGGTCACGTTTGATAGTGAATGACTTGACATTGAATTCTTTTTCGAGCGGGTTGTTAGTCTTGGTGATTTGGTTGGCAAATGAGCTGGAATCTTTGATTTTGGCAAGCAGACTCTTCAGACTTTTTTCTGAATCAGCTTGTAAGTGGTACACAGTATATGTCTCAGCCCGCATATAATTTGATTTGTTTGCTTCGTAATACTTTTTGAGAGCGGCACTATCGGGTTCTACGTTGTATTCAACTGGCTTTACATGGTATTTTGCTTTTAGTCTGTCTAAGGCCCCTTGACCCAATTCTTTTTTATAAGCCTGCACTATATCAGTCACAACTCGGTTGCGCACTTCATGGAGGGGAGGCACTCTGCTTTCAACACAATCGCTGGGCTTTAGCAGCATGTAGCTTTCACCGTCTCGGGGAAGGGGATTGGAAATAGTTCCTGTGGAAATTTTTGTTTTGCTATCGAAAAAAAGGCTATCGGTATTGATTTGACTACCCAATTCCCATTTCACCGAGCTCTTTAAGATTCGGCCGATGTTTCCATTTTTGGCCGCCGAACTGGAATCGCTAGAGAATTTCTTGGCGGCATCGGCAAAGCTCATTCCATTTTTGATTTCGCCAAGCACCTTAATGGCTTCTTCCTTTGAGGCGCTTGTGATCATCGCCAATTCACAACTGGCTTGCTCCTGGTAATTGGCCTCTTGGGCTTGATAGAAAGAATCAATATTGGCCTGCTTGATAATTAAGGAATCAATAATTTTGGGTAGGACGGCTGCCTTGGGAAGGGGCACATTGGTACTGTCCAGCCACGATTTGGGGTGAGCAGAATAATAGGCATCAATTTCTTTTGGTGAGAATCCAGCGTTTTGTTCAAGATGAATTTCGTAATAATATTGGGTTAAAACTCTGTCCTTAAGCCAGATCAGCTGTTGCTGGCGTTCTGTGTTTTTGGTTAATCCCGCATCTTTTGCAGCTAAAGCAAATAATTTTTGATGTAATTGTTCTTCAAAAAATTGCCGTAATGCGACTGAATCCTTCAAGTCCATTTGCTTTGATTCTGGTAAACTTTTGATGAGGGCGTTTAAGTGACTTTGGTGAAACTCTTCTCCATTCACTTTAGCCAGCAGTGGATCGTCACCAATCTTTTGCTGACAGGCGCAAATCACAAAAACTGAAATGAGGGCAAGAAACTTTTGTCGCATTCCGAATATCCTGGTCTGAAATTTTGAGAAAAGTAACAAATAGGCCAGAGGAAAGCGTCGCTTAGAAAAATGAAGACCAGTAAAAATTTAGTCTGGTCAAACCGCTTGGTCAGGCAGAGAGCGAGGCCACAGCTGCTTCAACCGTGTCATGAATTTCTAGAAGTGAAGTCGCACCAATTATTTCAATAATCTCGTAAACATTATCATTAACATTGGCGATTTTGAAGCAGCCGTTCTTTTCTTTGGCTGTTTTGCTGAAGTGCAGGAGAATTCCCAAACCTGTACTATT
>JBBQAD010000247.1:0-5808 GCA_038315885.1 Fibrobacteria bacterium
GGGCTCTACAATAGTCATTTTAGTGGCTTTATGCGATAATTGCCTAAGTCTTTAATCCTTAGCGATTTGATTCTATGAACTCTAAACTTCCGCAGCCCAATGATCCATTGAAAGCCCTATTGGGAAAACCAATCTCTGAGCTAAGGTTTTCCTCCGAATTTGAAATTGCTTCTCAAGATGTACGGGAAATGTTACTGGCCGAAAGTGAACGCCTGGCACAAATGGGAAGCTGGTATTTTAACCTGGATACCTCAGAGATACATTGGTCTGATGGATTGTATCGGATTCTTGGAATGGATTCTAAAAAACAACAAGCAAGTTTGGAAACATTTTTTCAGTGTTTGCATCCTTTGGATAAGGAGAGATTAAAAAGTAGCACTGACAAATTATTGCAGAACAAATCACCGAATGCGGCAATTGTCGATGAATTTCGTTTCTTACGAAATGATGGTTCGATTAGGGAAGTAGTAGCACATTCTGCCTTCGTATCTCCTCAGGGTTCAAAAGAACGCAGAATGGTGGGAGCCATTCTGGATGTTACCGAGCGAAGAAAAGCCGATAGAGAAGTCGAACGCAGTGCTTCGATGATGGGCGAAGCTCAGCGCCTTGCCAATTTGGGAAGCTGGTACTGGGATGTTGACACAGACCGACTCGAATGTTCTGAGGAACTCCTTCGCATTCTGGGAGTTGATCCAAATCAATTCATTAATATGGAATTTTTTGATTCCTTGATTCACGAAGAAGAAAAAGAGCTGTTTGTAAAACAGCGTGATGAAGTATTACATGGTCGTCAAAGCCCCCATACCGACTTTCGCATCACTCGTCCCGATGGCTCTATCCGTTTTGTTGCATCGCAAGCTCAAGCAGTGGAACTAGCCAGCGGAAGCACACGACGCTTGTTCGGCATCATTCTCGATAATACTGAAAGACGCGGGCTGGAAGAGCAGTTAAAACAATCACAGAAAATGGAAGCTCTTGGTCGGCTGGCTGGAGGAGTGGCACACGATTTCAATAACTTGCTTACATTAATTTTAGGAAATGCTCACTTGTTGAACAGTAAATTCACCGATGAAAAATTAAAGCAAATTATTCAAGCTGCAGAATTGGGAGCGTCCCTCACTCAACGGCTTTTAGCCTTTACCCGACAGACTCCCTCCCAGCCTACCATTGTTAATCTTAATAAGGTGACATTAAATACCGGCAAAGTAGTAGAGAGAGTCTTGGGAAATGGTGTTACAGTAAAGTATCAGCTTGCTTCGGATCTCCACCCGATTCGAATTGACTCCTCCCAAGTTCAACAAATTCTTCTGAACCTGGCAGCAAATGCCAAAGATGCAATGGAAGGCAAAGGAACACTCACAATTACAACCACCAATGAAACATTGGATAAAACGGTAAGCGGCACAGGTGGCTACTCCGGGCGACCTGGAGAGTATGCCGTTTTGGGAGTCTCCGATACCGGAACTGGTATGGATGAAAAAACCCAAACCCGGATTTTCGAACCTTTTTTTACAACCAAAGATCCCGGCAAAGGGACCGGTCTGGGTCTTTCTACAGTATTCGGAGTCGTTAGCCAAGGCGGAGGATTTATTCAGGTTAAATCTAGTCCCGGCAAAGGAACTCAGTTTCATTTATACTTTCCCGCTATTCACTTTGAGAATCAGATAAGCCCACAAAAAACACTCAAGCCGAAGGAACAGAAGCAGGGAACCATTTTTTTAATCGAGGACAATGCGGCCGTGCGCGACTTAGTGCGGGAATTTCTGCTTGTTGCCGGCTATAAGGTTTATGCGGTAGACGACTTACACAAAATCGATGAGCAATGGGAGCGTCATCGCCCCGAGGTAGACCTTTTGCTCAGTGATATGGTAATGCCGGGAGAGAATGGAAAGTCTATCTCAAAACGACTGCTGGCTTCTAAACCAGACTTAAAAGTGCTTTTTATTTCTGGCTATGCGCACGACGAAAGTGGTTCGAAAATGACAAGCGGACCTTTTCTGCAAAAACCCTTCACTCAGGCGCAATTGGTAGCTGCAGTTGATGAAGCCCTTCATTAAGCGATTGAGATAAGGCTTTTGTAAGCATCGTTTTCAATTTGACAGCCTTTACAAATTGGCTAGTTTTAGCAAATCTGGCTCCGTAGCTCAGTGGATTAGAGCAATCGCCTTCTAAGCGATTGGTCGCAGGTTCGAATCCTGCCGGGGTCAGATTAGTTTCATGACATGGTGGCTTTGACAGTGATTTCAAAACTCTCGCTCACCTCATGCTTTGAAACTCCTGAAGAAATCATACTCCAATGGCCTTTCTACTTCGGGCTCATACTATATTTTCTTCAGTTCACTAAAGCCAAATTTTAACAAAAGGCCTTTATTTCCATGGGTTTTCAAACAAATGATATCTTGTTCTTTGGAGCGATCTTCGTGATCATGTTTTTTTTCATTCTGCGACCTAAAATGAAAGAACAAAAGGAAATGCAGAAAATGCTCGGAGCTCTTAAAAAAGGAGACCGGGTGCAGACTCAAGCTGGGATGCAGGGTGAAATTTCCGGAATACGAGACAATGTGATCACCCTTAAAGTGGCCGAGAATGTTAAAATAGACTTTGATAAGAGTTCAATCATTCGAGTTCTTGCCGATCAAAAGGAAAAGGCTTAGGTAAAGTGTGACGGTTCTGGACATCCATACTTATGGAGACAAAGTCTTGCGAGGTAAAGCCCTTGCGATAAAGAATGTCACACCCGATTTAGTTCACTTCGCCAAAGATATGCTGGAAACCATGAAGGACAGCAACGGCATAGGTCTGGCAGCCCCCCAGGTGGGGCGATCGATTCGGCTCATAGTAGTTGATGTGGCTGGAGAAGACGAAGAACCTAAGCCCTATGTGCTGTTTAATCCGCAAATATTCTCAACTGAGGGTGAGACAGAAGCAGAAGAAGGATGTCTCTCCGTACCGGGAATCTGGGCCAATGTAACTCGACCGGAGAAGATCAGCGTAAAAGCCTTAGACCTAAAGGGGCAGGCCATCGAACTCAAAAATATTGATGGGATGCTTGCCCGCTGCATTCAGCATGAAATCGATCATCTCGACGGTGTCCTTTTTGTCGATAAAATTAGCGCCACTGAAAAAGCCTTGAATTCAGGGAAGCTAAAAAAGATGGCCAAAGAAAATAAAGTCAAAGCTTAGGTCACTGATATTTCATCTGTAAGAATAACACTCTCGCTTTTGGCGGTTTTCATTCTAAGCAGCTGTGGCTTTTTAAGTAAAGCATCCAAGAAACCCAATCAAAACGACACCCGTCAATCCAGCGATAGCATCTCTATTGATACCAGCTTTGCCCTACAAAGTATTCCTCCTGGCGAAGGTTGGGTTGAGAGCCATCCCTCAAAAAGTACCCAAGCTCCCTCGCAGGCAGATACCCTCGATTCTGATACACTCATGCAAATTCCCGATCTGCAAAAAAATAAAACTGCAAAAAAGGCTTCCAATGCCTTTGGAATCAGTGTAGAAGCGCTTCCTGCCGATTTACGTCATCACGTTCGCGTGGGAATTGAAGTTGATAAGCCCTTTGCCAAATTTTTTTCTCTGGGCCGAGTCGATCTACTTGAGGTCAAAGGAGATACAGTCACCAAACTCGACCGGATCAGGGGTAGTTTTACCATTCAACGTAGCGGAAACCTCTTTGAAGTTTTGGATGAAAATTCCTCGCGCCTAGCCGCAGCTACTGGTATTATTCAGGTTCGTTCCGTTAACCCATATAATCTGTTGGAGGTGGAAGGGATTGTCTATCGAGGAACAATGGAAGCCTGCCCCATGGGTAAGGGAAACCTGGTCATTGTCAATGTTCTGGATATGGAAGATTACTTGCGAGGAGTGGTTCCCAAAGAAATGGGTACCCTCGACCGCTCCCAGCTGGAAGCCCTCAAGGCCCAGGCCATAGCCGCACGCACCTATGCTTTTAACCGTTTATATCACCCCGCGCATACGCAATTTGATCTCTATCGTGATGTAAATGATCAGGTTTATTCCGGGCGCCTCGGAGAATATCTGATGGCAGACCGTGCCATTAAGGAGACTAAAGGGATTGTCGTTCTGTATGCAGATACTCTGGCACAATGTTTCTATCACTCGACTTGTGGGGGCCACACAGCTAATAAACAAAGCGTATGGGGCGGTGAAAAGATCAGCTATTTGTTGGGTGTCAGTGATGTAGACAAGAAAGGCATATCCTATTGCAAAAACTCCAAATATTCCACTTGGTATGAAAGTTGGGAAAGAACAGAGTTACACAAAATTCTCAAAGAAAATCTTGCCTCTGCAAGAATCAGTGATTTTCCAGATTTCTCTCAACTTCAGTTTTTACAAATTGCAGATTTATCTGAAGACGGAAGAATCAAATCACTCAAGATTAGCACCGATAGAGGTGATATACTCGTATTTGGTGACCGCATTCGCTGGGCTTTGCGAAGAAAAACGGCGGATAGACCTATCCTTCAAAGTTCTTGGTTTGTCATACGGAAATTTGGCCCTACTATTTTGCTGGAAGGCCATGGCTACGGACATGGAATCGGCATGTGCCAAAACGGAGCCATCGGAAGAGCCAAAGCAGGCCAACGCTTTGATGATATACTTAAGGCCTATTATACAGGAGTTCGGCTTGTGGAGTGGCGCTAATAATCCCTGGGCCTTAAGTGTAATTATCTCAGAGATCTAACCCGGCAAATCTGTTTATCCGCCACCCATAAATTTCACGATTTCCAACGAATCTCCTTCTGCAATCCGAATCTGACCATACTGTCCTTTGTCCGGTACGGTTTGGTTTAGCTCGATCACCACCATCGATTTATTGAGATGATGCTGTGACAAGAGTTCATCCAAGGTCAGGGCCTCGCTGTAATATTGGGATTTTCCATTTACTTCAATCTGCATGGGAAAAAATGTAGTTCGGTTGCACCCTATAAAAACAGGCAAAAGAAGTAGGATTCGTATTTAGCGAAGCTGCCGAAACCTTATTTACATCGAATAAAGCTAATTTTTGGAAAATTAGACAATTGCTGTCAGTATTACTGTCACTATTGAAAATTGGAAGCGGTGGAAAACGAAATGGATGCCCGATACAATCCCGAAGGAATAGAAGCCAAATGGCTGGAGAAGTGGAATAAAGACAAGGCTTTTGAACCGAGCGGAAAAGGTGAAGCCTATTCGATTGTTATTCCTCCCCCGAATGTAACAGGTGCTTTGCATCTGGGTCATGCGCTCAATAATACTGTCCAGGATATCCTCATTAGAGTACATCGAAAACGGGGTCGTAATACTCTTTGGATACCGGGAACCGACCATGCAGGGATTGCCACTCAAGCAGTGGTTGAAAAAAGACTCTTCGAATTAGAAAAAAAGACCCGTCACGATTTGGGGCGCGAAGCCTTGGTCAAACGCATCTGGGACTGGAAAGAAGAGTACGAAGCGAAAATACTGGGTCAACTGCGCAAGCTGGGCGCCTCCTGCGACTGGTCGCGCACACGCTTTACACTTGATCCCATCTGTGCCAAAGCGGTACGTCACACTTTTTTCAAGCTTTTTCAAAAGGGATTGATCTACCGCGGTAAGCGACTGGTTAATTGGGATACCCATCTGCAAACTGCCGTAGCGGATGATGAAATCTTTTATGAAACAGTCCAAGGCAATATGTGGACTATTCGCTATCCCCTAGCCGATGGCTCAGGGCATTTATCAGTTGCCACCACTCGGCCTGAAACCATTTTAGGCGATACCGCGCTAGCTGTGCATCCTGAAGACTCTCGCTATCATCAT
>JBBQAD010000208.1:0-6577 GCA_038315885.1 Fibrobacteria bacterium
TTGATGGGTTACTTGCGTTTTTTTAATAATCCACAAGATGAGCTGGCCTTGGCTCGGGTTTTAAAAGTTCCTAATAAGGGGATTTTTCCGGCGACCTTAGAAAAAGTTGAAAATCTGGCGGCGGGAAGAAACTGCTCGCTATGGGAGGCACTGTTACACTGGAAAATCATTCCTGATATCAATGAAGCTCAAGGCAACGCCATCCAAAAATTATGTGACTACCATAGTCAATACGATAGCGCCTTTCAGCAAGGTCTTCTCTCGCATACCCTGCGCAGTGCCATAGAACACTGCGGCTATATGAAAAACTTAAGAGATCAACAAGAGGCCGATGGTCGCAACCCCCGTCTGGATGTTGCCGAAGAATTTTTCAGGGGACTTGAACAGTTTGAACACCGCAATCGCAAAAAAAAAGCGACACTCACCCAATTTCTCCAAGAATTGGCCCTTAACGCTTCAAGGCAAGAAGACGAAGATGAAAATGGCAAGCTGGAGCGTGTCCAGCTGATGACCATTCATCGCTCAAAAGGTTTAGAGTTCCCGATTGTGTATCTAGCAGGCTTGGATAATGACCATTTTCCTTCGCCCAAAACGGTGGCCGAAGGCGGTATTTGCGAAGAAAGACGTTTGTTCTATGTCGCCATGACGCGAGCCAAAGAAGAACTAGTCTGCACTTGGCCGCGAACCAAACTTTTTCATAAAAAAATGCGCGATGTCAGCCCAAGCACTTTTTTATTTGAAATTCCTGCTGAGTTGTGGGAACACCCCCTGGGACAGAAACAGGTTGAAGACCGTCATGAGTATTTGACGGACTTTTTTTCGGGCCTTCGAGAACAGCTAAATGGAACTGACTGAAGCGAATTTTACTCTCAGGGCTTTTCCTTCGTCGTCGCAGCCTTTCGTCGCCTTAGATTCGTTAAAAGCATAAATACTGGATTATATTTGGTGTAAAAATTTAGCTCCTGGAGGAGTTCCATGAAATTTGTATCCCTCATTATTTTTAGCATTCTTCTTATTTCGACCAGTTCTCAAGCCCAATTGGTTTTTCCTACGGCTCCACTCGAAGTTAAAGGAAATGGATATTCATTAACCTTTCCTCTAGGCTGGTCGAATTTTTCTGTTCCCGGTGTATCTGACAGCCTTCTCAAGCAGAGTAACAGTCAAGTGGTGATGAATTTACTAAACGGAACCATTGCAATGGTCTTCTCAGCCCCCATTAATGATGCGGTCAATCAGGATTCCATCCTTGCACTGCAACAAGCCAGTTTATTTAGCACAACAAAACAGGTAAAAACCTACAAGGAAACCTATTCGGGCCATACTTTTAATGTCTCAGAATACACCTATGATTCACTCGCATTATCAGGAGCGAATCCTGGGAGCGGGCTTGGGAATCTGGGCAATAATAGCGGAACTTTCCGGATTTACACAACACAAATATCTTCTGTTTTATTTACAGTGATGGGTACCTCATTAACGGATTCCACCAATACACCCTACAAAGATATTGAAAGCGCCTTAAAGACATTGAAGTTGAGCAGTAGCTCCATCGGTTACTCTTCATTTCAAAAAACTTTGAAATATTCGACGCTTAATTCTGAAGCTAGGCGAGATATTTTGGGACGCCGCCCAAGTGGTTCCTCCCAAACAGCAGACTTTACGAACCGTTTTAAACAATAGTCCTTTTTTATTGAATCTGATTTCCCCCAGAACCGTTACTTAGGTTCTGGCGTGATTTTCTATAAGCAGCTCACCCGCCCCATTCTTAATCGAGTTAAATTTGTGCTTCGGAGGAACTGGTATGGGCAGCTATGGATATTTTGATGACAAGACACGCGAATATGTAATCACCAATCCCTTGACTCCAGTCAAGTGGATCAATTACATCGGGACACTGAAATTCGGTGGCTTTGTCGATCATACCGGTGGGGCTCTGCTTTGTAAAGGTGACCCTGCCGAAAACCGTCTGACCAAATACATCCAGCAAATGCCTAGCGGGGAATTTAAAGGAACAAGCCTGTACCTGCGAGTGGCAAAGGAAAAAGGTTTTCAATTACTCTCCCCGCTCTTTGTACCTGGGCTTGAAACCTTAGATCGCTATGAATGCAGAGTCGGCCTTGGCTATAGCCGATTTATTACTGAAGTAGCTGGAATACGAACCGAATGCCTAGTCTTCGTTCCACAGGGCAAAGCCTGCGAAGTCCGTCAGATTACCGTAACAAATGTTTCGCAACAAAGTGTAAACATCGATGCAATTCCCGTAGTGGAATATTCGCACATGCGCTCTTATATGCAGTTAACCAATGCCGATTGGGTTCCGCAAACTATGGTAAGCCATATGCATGAAGAAAAACAAGGCAAAAAAATTATTCTGCAATATCCATTTATGTATCGCGATACCAAGGTAAACTATTTCACCAGCTCGTGGGCGGTTTCGAGTTTTGAAACAGACCGAAAAAATTTCCTAGGAAATAACGAATATGGAACCTGGGCCAATCCGCTGGCCTTACAGCAAAGTGAATTGGGCAATTATGTCGCCAAACGCGGTGACAACATCTGCGCCCTTTTGCATCACTTAGGAACCCTGAAATCCGGCGAAAGCCAGAGCTTTGTTACACTACTCGGACAAGAAGCCAGTCTCGAAATAGCCCTGCCTTTGATTGAAAAATTTCGCAAAACGCAAGAAGTTGACAAAGCCTTTGCAGAACTCGGTCAGTTTTGGGACGAATACCTTGAGAAACAGCAAGTCAAGACTCCCAGTGAATCCTTGAATCATATGGTCAATGTACACAATGCTAGACAGTGTTACATTACTAAAAACTGGTCGCGTTATTTATCCTATTATCAATTGGGTCTGGGAGCACGGGGAATTGGTTTTCGGGATAGTGCCCAAGATGTACTTGGTGTCTTGCCCTCCGCAGCGGGAGAAGGCAAAGAACTCATCAACCAATTACTGCGTATTCAAAGCCCTGAGGGCTGGGCCTGGCACCAGGTCAACCCACTAACGGGCATTGCCTCCTCGGGAGAGTCAGAAGAATACTCCAAAGGCCAGATGCATTTTTATGGCGATGACCATCTTTGGATTATCCTTTCCGTCTGTGAATACATCAAGGAAAGCGGAGACTTTGCCTACCTAGATGAAAAGCTTTCTTACTACAATCCACAATCACCCCAAACGCCAACACAATATGGAACCGTATTTGAACATCTCCAACTGGCCTTAAAATTTACGAGGGAGCATAGTGGCAAAAATGGTCTGCCCCTTTTGTATTACGCCGATTGGAATGATACAGTCAACTTGCCTCTGGGGTCAGAATCACTGCATGTTGCCAACCTCTACGGATGGGGGCTAAAAGAATTAATTGCGCTTTGCAAACATTTGGATAAGAAAGAATTGATTAAACAATATCAAACCGATTGGGATAGTATGTCAGCTACTGTAAACGCAGCAGCTTGGGATGGAGAGTGGTGGATACGCTATATCGATGAAAAAGGCCAGCCGCTTGGTTCCCATAAAAATGATGTCTGCCGTATTTATTGTAACGGTCAAAGCTGGCCAGTGCTTTCCGGCTTTGCTAGCGGCGAAAGAGCGGTAAAGGGTTTAGAATCGTTACACTCTCTTTTAAACACCCAATACGGAATCAAAATCGCAAGCCCGGGCTATAATGGAATGGTGGAAGGTGTCGGCGGGATTGCCACTTACCCGCCGGGAGCAAAGGAAAATTGCGGTATCTTTTTGCATACCAATCCCTGGGTGATGATAGCCAATTGCATGCTGGGTAACGGTGAACGCGCCTTTGAATATTATCAGCAAATAAATCCCGCCGACAAAAATGAAATCATCGATCTTTACGAAATAGAACCTTATGCCTATGCACAAAATATATTAGCCGATGAGCATCCCCAATTTGGCTTAGGTCGCAATTCATGGCTATCCGGTACGGCATCATGGTCCTATCAGGCCGCAACCAAATGGATATTAGGCCTTCGACCTGAATATGGAGGTCTTCGCATCGACCCCTGTATTCCCAAAGCCTGGAAAGAGTTCTCCATCAAACGAGTCTGGCGCGGGGCAGAGTATCACATTCATGTCCGGAATCCCCACAATGTTAACAAGGGCGTGAGAGAAATTATTCTTAATGGAAATAAAATAGAACACTCTCAATTGCCTCTGCTTCCAGTTCTGAAAGCAGGCACTACTTGTCAAGTCGAAGTGATCTTAGGCTAGCAATTTAAACTCCTTGTAAATAAACCTGTCTGGATTGAGTAGGAAATCAATACATGCATAAACCCGATGCTTCCCATTGCCAATTACAGAATGATGGTCGATTCTTAATTGAGAATTATCAACAATTCCCCCCCTTTACAAATTTTCTTCCCGGTATCGCTGGTTTGTGGGGAACTCCTTTGTGGGCCTACTATGTCAATCGGGGCCAGTGCATGGCCACCTTTGGTACACTCAATAAAAATCAATCGATTCTAGAATTTCAATCCGCCAATTTGCATTATAAGCGGGTTAACAATGAAGGATTTAGAACCTTTATCCGGGGTGAGCGCAAAGGAAAACCCTTTCTCTATGAACCCTTTCGCTACGAACAAAAAGAGTTTGAAGTCAAAAATCGACTCTGGGTGAGTCCCTATGATTTACAATTGGAAGAAGACTGTATCACCTTAGGTATCCGTGTTCATGTAGACTATTTCACTTTGGCAAACGAAGCTTTTCCTGCCCTCGTTCGCCGCCTGCATATTGAAAACCTGGACCCCGAGGAGAGCCTAAAAGCGGAAGTGTGTGACGGCATTCCCAATATTCTTCCCTTTGGAGTCAGTCACGATACCTGGAAACAGATGCCCTTTATTACAGATGGATACATTACTATCGATTTTCCTTCTGAAGATTTAGCATTCTATAGTTTGGGAAATGTTCCCGGCGATGAGTCTGAAACTGAGTTCGTTCATTCAGGACATTTTTATTACGGATTGTTACACTCTAAAAAAGACAAAGCCAGTAAAGTGATCTTTGATCCCAAAGTGGTATTTGGAGATTATAACGATAGGGCCGCAGCTTATGCTATATCACCTGTCAAAAAATTTGAATTCCCCGAGAAGCAAGACAAGGAATGCCAAAGCCCCTGTGCCTTCAGCTATTTCAGTGTAGAACTCAAAGCAGGAGAATCCATTTCACATAGCAGCTTTACTGGTCTGGCCTGGGATAGAGATTTCGCTAGAAGCATCCCAAGCATCGTCACAAAGCCCGCTTATATCGAAGACAAGCAGAAAGAAAATCAAAGCATAACCCAACAAATTCAAGATGTTTTTTTTCTAAATAGCAAAGACCAAGCTTTAAACCACTATGTACAACATTGTTTCTTAGATAACAGTTTAAGAGGCGGCCTGCCTATTCGTATCACCGCTGGAGCAAAAGAATTTTTCTACCACGTCTATTCCCGCAAGCATGGAGATTTAGAACGCGATTACAATTTTTTTCAACTCGACCCTAGTTACTTCTCCCAAGGGAACGGAAACTTTCGAGATGTAAACCAAAACCGCCGCAACGATGTTTGGTTTTTGCCTGAACTGGCTGATTCCAATGTAAAGTTCTTTTTTAATCTGCTGCAACTAGATGGCTACAACCCTTTATTAATAGAGGGTGCTTGGTTTCGACTGAAGGAAGTAGAACAGTGTCGTAATGCCTTAGAATCAATACTACCTCCAGACTCTTTAAAGAAACTTATTGTGTTTCTGCAACATCGATTTACTCCGGGCAGTCTATTTGTTTATCTTCGTGAACAAAAAATTGAAGTGCAACAGTCAGAGCAGCAGTTTCTGGAGATTATCTTAAGTCATTGTGAACAAGGTCAACGGGCACTTTTTGGCCATGGTTACTGGTCAGATCATTGGGTGTATAACTTTGATTTGCTGGATGCCTTTGAAGCCATCTTCCCGGATAAAATTGCATCACTGCTCCTCTATGATAAAGGATTCAGTTATCGGGATACCCATGTATTGGTTCGACCCCGCGCCGAAAAACACGCATTAAACCCTGCGGGTGAAGTGCGCCTACTCTTTGCCATAGAGCCAGATACAGAAAAGTTAAACGCAATAAACCACCGCAGTGAAGCAGAGGCGGCTTCACAGGATAGAGTCCGCGTTCGTAATTTCTTAAATAGCAGCCAAAATAGGGAGGATTCACTCGCAAATAGTGTTACAAATTTAGATTCTGTGTACCAAACCAATCTTTGCGAAAAGTTGCTCTGCTTGTTTATAAACAAAATGGCGACCCTCTCCCCCAGCGGAATCGGAATAGAAATGGATGGGGGAAGACCCGGCTGGTGTGATTCAGTGAATGGATTGCCCGGTCTTTTTGGAGCAGGCACGCCAGAAGTATATCAGCTTTTGCGCGCCATGCAATGGCTTGAAAACGCAATCCAGACCCATGCTGCCGAAGATTATACACAAACTCTGCCAAAAGAAATCTATGACTTTTATTCCTCTGTACTCCATGCCATAAAAGAATGGTTTGCAAAAATCGGCCAAAACTCCGAGAAAAAATTACCCCAGGGTGCGACCCAGGAAGTAT
>JBBQAD010000426.1:0-3528 GCA_038315885.1 Fibrobacteria bacterium
GTTAGTGATGGAAATTGGGGCTTTGAAAAGAGCCGAAGAGGATTTGAAAAAAAGTAACTCCCGCTATCAAGATCTTTTGTCAAGCACCCTGGTAGGAATTTTTGTATCCGATTTAGAGGGTAAGGTTACAGAGGCCAATGACACTTTCTTGAAAATGATCCACCAAAGCAGGGACGATTTAAACGAAGGCAGAATCGATACTAGAGCTATGGCAACACAGGAGTATACCGAAACAGCTGATCTTCGCCGCGATCAATTTCGCTCTGAAGGACGGATGGGTCCCTATGACAGGGAATGGAAATTATACGATGGCTTTCGGTTAAATACGGTTTTTCTCGCTACACAAATGCAAAGCAAAGAACATGCGCTTTGTATGATGATCGATTCAGGCGAATTGATAAAAACCAAACATGATTTACGCCGCATGGAAAATCGCTTTAAACAAATGTTTGAATCCAACATTGTCGGCATTGCCATTGTGAATTCTGAACAAATTTTTGAAGAAGCCAATGACGCCTTTCTGAAATTAATTGGATATACACGGCAAGATTTGGAATCCAAGATAATTACTGTTGAATCAATTAATGTAGAGCAAAATAGTGATACATACAATGAGGTCACTAGAAATATCGAACTCTATGGAAAAATGGACCCCAAGGAGACTTTTTATAGAAGAAAAGAGGGTAGCCGTGTCTGTGTCTTTAGAGGTGTTGCCACCATTGACGAAGCTCAACGATTTTTGGTTCTCGCCATCGATCTCAGCCAGGAAAAAGAAAATCAAAAAGCACTAAGAGATGCAAAATTGGCAGCTGAAGAGGCCAATGAAATCAAATCCACATTTTTAGCCCATATGAGCCATGAAATTCGCACTCCTTTAAATGGAATTTTGGGAATGCTTTCTCTGTTGCGTTCTACTAATCTTGATCCTGAACAAAACCATTTTGCTCAAACTGGCCTGGACAGTGGAAACCACTTGTTATCCATAATAAATCAGGTCTTGGATTTTTCAAAATTAGAAAGCTCCCGTTTTGAATTGGATGAAACCAGCTTCCAAATTGAGGAGCTCGTGAATGACTGCTGTGTATCTCTGGAGGCAAAAGCTCAAAAAAAAGGCCTGGAAATTATTCCAGTAATCTCGTCCGAACTTTCTTCGTTTTACTATGGCGATGTCCTCCGCATCAAACAGATACTAATTAACCTTTTAGGCAATGCCGTCAAATTTTCTTCGCGAGGAAAAATTAGAGTTCTTGTTCATCTCGAAAAAATGATTGGTAATTCTTCCTTGATTCACTTTGAAATTGCCGATGAAGGCCCTGGAATTTCTCGTGAAAATATGGTCAAACTTTTTCAGCCCTTTCAACAGGGTGAATCTTCCCTGACTCGGCAAGCTGGTGGCACAGGCCTGGGCCTAGCCATATCAAAAGAGTTAATCGAATTGATGCACGGAAATATCTGGGTCGAAAGCAAATTGGGTAAAGGCAGCCAATTTCACTTTAATTTATTGCTGGAACCAGCGAATGTTATTCGTGCGAAAGAGAATCAAGGCACAACAAAACCGAAAAACAGCGTTGCAGAGTGGATTCAAATTCCAAAAATTTTAATTGTTGATGATCATCCGACCAATTTGGCTGTGGCCACTGCCATGCTTCAAAAAATTGACTGCGAAGTGGATACTGCGTTGGATGGACCATCTGCTTTAGCAAAGGCCTATCATAAAAAATATGACCTGATTCTGATGGATTGCCAAATGCCTGGTATGGATGGATTCGAAACCACTCGAAAATTTCGACGCCAGGAAGGAGCCGAACAACGAACACCAGTTATTGCCCTTACGGCTCACGCCATTGCTGGTGTAAGGGAAAAGTGTATCACAGAAGGAATGGATGATTACATTCCAAAACCATTCTCACAAAATGATTTAGTAGACATGCTTTTGAAATGGACCCCACAACTTCATCGATCTGAACTCCAAATTTTTGCTAATCCAACGTTAACAAACAAGAATGAAAACAGTCTTGAAACCATATTTAATTGGGAGCGGCTGGACTCTTTGCTTTCTGATGCTTCTGATTCTAACCCACGCTTAAGGAAACTGATACAAGTTTTCTTAGACAGCACCCAAGAATCTCTTCCGCAACTCGCGAAAACTCTTGCGAGCTCGGATCAAGACCAGATATCCAAAGACATTCATCGGTTAAAAGGTTCTTGTTCGAGTATAGGAGCAAAACTAATGCTAGAAAGCATCAAAACACTTGAATCTCTTTTTGAAAATCAAAAAACAGAAGAATTCGATCACCAAATTTCTGTTCTGAAAGCGAACTTTCAGAAGACGAAGTCTGTTCTGGAAAGCAAATTAAAAAGCTTGGAACTATGAAAATTCTGCTAGTTGAAGACGATCTCGTTAACTTAACACTTTGTGAAGAATTTCTCTTGAACTTAGGTCATGCGGTAAAACCGGCCACCAGCGCAGAAGCAGCTTGGGAGCTTTCAATTTCTGAATATTTTCAAGTGATTATAAGCGATTGGAGTCTTCCGGCCTTGTCGGGCCTTGACCTATGTAAACAGATTAGAATCAGAAAATTGGAAGAGTATCAGTATTTTATTCTGATTACATCGTTTCAAGGTCGAGATAAGCTCACCGAAGCGATGGATGCCGGAGTCGATGATTTTTTAGTTAAGCCTATCATTCTAGACGATCTAGCGATTCGCCTTAGAGTGGCAAAACGAATTCTGGAATTTCATGGGCAAATCAACCGTTTACAAAAACTTTTGCCAATCTGCATGTACTGCAAAAACATTCGCAATGATAATGAATTTTGGCAGTCTGTTGAAACTTTTTTCACAGAAAACACAGGCACTGATTTCACCCATTCGCTTTGCCCGGATTGCTATACAAAGCATATCCTTCCGCAAATGAAGTCCGCAAAGCCAGATAAACATTGAGCTAAGGAGCCGCACGGCTTTTGGAAGCATGTGCAATGTATCTAAAATGCATAAGGCTATTTGAAAACTTCAACAGTACTTTAACAATTAAGATGATAAACAAGCTAACTCTTTTTACCTGTATTTTGATTTTTTTGCCGCTGGTCCAAAACAACTGGGCAGCCAAAGTGACCGATTTCAGAGCTATTGACAATGAGCACATCATGGTCACTTGGAAAGATGGTGAAATTCTCTATAAAGATGATGGCCAGGGACCCTGTGCTTACAAAAACACCTGTAACGAAGTCACGCCGAAAATCTATGGTGAAGCCCTAAACACCAGCCAAGCCATGTTGGTGAAGAGTTACTCGATTTCTTCTTCAGATGATCCTGATTTCACAACTACTGGTAAACATCCCATGAATGTGTGGCGCAAATCCAAGGTGAATGGAAGCACGATTCTGGGTGATGCATGGTTTCTGGATCATACTCTTTACCTGAAATTACCAATGAAGCTGAAACAGGGGAAAAGCTACCGTCTTGCTTTGGCTTCAGATTTGAATTCGGAAAATGCCGAATTGACTTTGACCTTTGATGACTACAATT
>JBBQAD010000360.1:0-4255 GCA_038315885.1 Fibrobacteria bacterium
AATTGTAATTGGCCTACAAGCTTGTACACAAGAAAAATCAAGAAAAACTACGCTTTGGCAAATGGATTTAAATGGCAACAATCCGGTTTTAGCAACAAAAATCCCCTTTCGGTATGATGGTCCAAAGACTTTTGGAATTTACCAGTGGAATAAAACGGTCAGCTATGATTCGGCGCTAGATCAAGACATAAAATCAATAGGTGCTTTGCCGAGTTACGCCCTTTATTTCACTGATTTACAACGCGGCTTTCCAACCGAAATTTTGAAGTATAACAGTAATCGGGGAGTTAAAACAGTGTTAACACAGGAACTCTGTGTCTATGGAGATGACCTGCTCAGCAGTTATGCACTGGATTCAATAAACACCGGCCATTGGGACGAATATTTTGCGACCCTAGCTGACAAAGCCAAAGAATATAAAGGATTGTTATTCTATCGCTTTGGTTATGAAATGAATGGTTCCTGGGTCGCATGGGGAGAACAGGCTCCAGAATTTATTCTTGCTTGGCAACGGGTGTGGAGAATCTTTCAAGCCAGAGGTGCCGACCAGGTCCGCTGGGTCTTTAGCCCCAATATTCTCTGGGGTAATCGAACCTTTGAGGAGGATATTTTAGCCTACTATCCCGGTGACAAATATGTAGACATTGTGGGACTAGATGGATACAACTTTGGAGACAAACATTCGGCAAATCATAGCTGGCAATCCTATTCCGAGCTGTTTGGTCCTTCAATGAAAGGGATGAAAAAGTATTTCTCAAGCAAGCCCATTTGGGTCACTGAAATCGGCTGTGCCGACGACGAACGCAAAGCGGCATGGATTTCTGATTTTATCCATCGTTTTAATGCTGACCCGGCCTTGCAAGTGTTTATCTGGTTCAATGAAGATAAACAGTATGCCGGTGAACCCAATTGGCGAATTGATAGTGATGAAGCCTCTTTAGAAAATTTTCGTCAATGGGCCTCAGGGCAGAACCGCCTAGTGTTTCGTTCCCTTCCCTTGGCGGGACAGATTTAAGTCTTGGCTAAAGCTTCGCTAAGCACCTGGGTTTCAGTTGATAGACTGATTGGGCTGATGCTCAGGGCGTAACAAATCGTTCAATGTTTTCACCGGATTAAAGGTCGAAACCGGAGCGACTATAAAAATCGAATTCCAATAGGCCATAGAGCCATTCCAAAGACCTGGCAATTCGAGGGCCTTTAAGGCTTTTCCATCTTTTGATTTCTGAGTAATAAATCCACTGTCTACATCTCGGAATTCATTTAAGGCAAAGGGTCTGCCGTGATGGTCGCGTAAGGCACAAATTAAATCGGTGGGATTAAAATACTTGGAGGTCTTTAGAAGCATCTGTTGGCCTTCATCTTTGGGATCGATCTGGGCAGGTTCTGCAATTTGTAAACCTAATGATCCATCGGGAAGTTGCACCCAGAAAGGGCCTCCTCCGGGTTCGCCTGTGTTTTCGACCATGGCGCAAACTCTTAAAGGGCGATAGAGGCATTGATACAAGAGCTTTGTCTTTGCTTCATTGTTCAAGGCCTTTTGCTCATCGGTCAAACGACGGCATAACTTTGTTTCCAAAAAGGTTTCAATTTCGGTAAGCTGTTTATCTGTCACATTGGCTGATTCCAATTGATGGAGATACAGATGACATTGCCCCTGTCTCTTAGCCAATAATCCGCCCATGGCCTTTTTATAGAGATACTGGGACGCTTTCAGATGATCGGGAACGAGATTATCAATGTTTTTGATAAATA
This sequence comes from Fibrobacteria bacterium, assembly GCA_038315885.1. Taxonomy (GTDB): domain Bacteria; phylum Fibrobacterota; class Fibrobacteria; order UBA11236; family JBBQAD01; genus JBBQAD01. The sequence goes on from JBBQAD010000360.1 coordinate 1,753, forward strand.
CCAAATCACCCTGGCTCATTTCCAGATTGGCCAATATGGCGCCATGGCCGGCAGGCCTGAACAGAAGCTTCCCTTCGGAATCGCGAAAGGCCTGGTTCTGCAAATCGACTGCAATCGTTTGGCTGGCAGGGTCTTGCACGGAATATTCAATCTTGTACTGACGGAATGATGATTCATAAAGTGTTACAATCGATTCTGCAAATTCTTTCACAAGTTCAAGATGCTCAGATGATACGGTTAGATGCAATCGGCAGATTCCTGTGGCGTCTTTGGCATAGGCTTCGGCTTCTACCAAATGTTCTTCCAAGGGGCTGCGGGGATGTCCAGGATAATAGTGAAACATCAACAGGGCCTTAGGCAAAGAGGCGTAATTCAGGCCTGCTTCGTCTAACAGTTCTCGAAAAACCTGCCGAAGCTCGGCATCGTTCCAGTCTTGGGGCCAGTCAATTCCCTTTTTTGCCAATGACGATTTCAGATCTGGAGTAAAAGCAAAACGATCCCAGTGTTCGATAATTTGCAGGCATTCCTTCGCCTCTGGATCCTTCGGATTTTCTTTCACTCGTTTTTGCAGGTTTGAGAGTGACAGTTCTTCGTGGCTAGCCAAAAGTGCCAAAGGCGACTTAAACATGCGGGTGGCGGCACCTGAAGCAGGAACAAATTTTGTTACTCTTCCTTCGGCCGTTGCCGCTTCGAAACTCTCTGCATAGTAATGCAATTCCCCTTCGCTTAAAGCGCTGATTCCCCTATCGATGTCACAGGCCATTTCTACCCGGGTATATTGGGTTCCCTTTTCAAAGCGGAAAATTTGTTCTTTGACCTGGGCTGGGTTAATTCCCAACTCTTTTAGTTGATTTAGGTCATTTGCTGATAAATTCTCATCATTTGCCATCACTTCACCTTATTTTTTAGGGAAAGATAGTGTTATTTTACTTTCACTTATTCAACCAATAGTCCTACTGGACTTATTCGGTGCTTAGATCGGGTGATTTTTATAAAAAATTATGCAAAACGTATGCAGAAAGTAGGTTCTAGTGAAGCAACTAAGACTCAGTAGTCTAATAATTTTCTGTCTTACAGCCTGGTGTTCTGCGGAGCTTAAGGACCCTGTAAAAATAGTGGGGGGCATAGGAACATTCAATGCTCCCCGTTCAATTATAAAAGTGGAAGTGGGGCTTGAAATTGATGAACCTTGGCATGTATACAGTGATAGCATTCTTCCCACGTATTACATTCCTCTCTCCTTAAGTCTAAGAGACAGCAGTTTGGGTAAAATGGTAAAGAATGATTTTCCCAGTCCCCAGGTCATTGAAGTTGTAGGCGAAAAACTGACAGTTTATGGAGGCAAACTGAAAATTGCGTCCTTTTTCTATCTCAATTCTAAGCCAAATTACCCAATCAAGATCAGCTTGAAATACCAAAGCTGTAATAACGAAATGTGCCTTCCCCCCAAACAGAAGGATCTTTCACTATATTCACATGCAGATGGGCAATTATTGATTCAGTCGCCTTAGAACCTGTTCGAATTCAGATGAAAAATCTTTCGTTACAGTGAAACTTATTAACCAAGGAGACAAGATGAAATCAGCACTTTTCACACTGAGTTTTTTAACTCTGATACTGAGCGCTTGCCGTATCCCTGAATCCAAAAAAGTGTACTATCCGGATACTCAATATTTAAAAGAAATGTACACAGCCTATGAAGAAAACGGTAAAGAAGTAATGGATGGATTGTATATCCGTTTTCAACCTTCCGGCCTCAAAGAAGTCGAAATCTTTTATCAAGATGGCCGAGAGATTTCGCGCTCCAACTATGATAGTGAAGGTCGCTTGATAGGCACTGAAGCAGTTGCCAAGATTGAGTAAGTTAATCACTAACGAATCTTCTCAAAGAGTTTCTTAAGTTCCAATTGCATATTTCCTTTGCTGTTTTCACCAAGCAGCAATCGGGCTGATTGAGCAAAAAAGCTTGCGCTTTTCCATCGCTTACGCCAAAGACTGATAAGCATAAATAAAAGGCTTACACCAGAAGCCAGCATTAGCCAGGGTTTAGAACGGCGTCTCAACTGTAACTCTCGCTCAAAGCGCTTCATGGCATTGCGGCTAAGTGGAATGGTTTGATTTGCCTGCGCAGTTCCCTCTATTTGTTGTATCTGGTTCATTTAATCCGCCTGGTAAAAGTCTTGCAAGGTTTTGTCTTGTAAACGCCCGAGCAATGTATCGGATTCGCTTCCAATTACAAAATAGGCGCAATCTCCAGAGATACATTGATTGTTGGCAAAAGTGGCTTCTTTGGTAATCGAAGTATCAGATTTTTTCCAAAAATGAGCTTTGCCCTGCAATTGATCCTTTTCAAAATGAACGTCCATATCGACTCCAAAATCCGGAATGGATAGCTTCCACGCACCCTCTCGAAGCCCCATAGTGTAACGCTTTATCCACAAAGTCTGCCCATTGGGATGCCATGCATATGCCACACTGTCAACCTTACCGTCGACATAGTAGA
>JBBQAD010000207.1:0-6585 GCA_038315885.1 Fibrobacteria bacterium
AATAGGCCAATAACAATGCCTAAAAAGGCAATCCAGTATTGTGCAATGCGAAGAAGTCTTGGCTGCTTCAAATGGCTTTGCCGCAAGACCCGAGAAAGTGATGGATTTGTTGTTTAAGTGTGGCCTCATCTACGGGTTTGAATACATAACCGCAGATTCCCAAGGAATAGGCTTCATCAGCATAACGTGTATCGGCGCTGATGATTATAGTTTTTTCAGGACATAACTTGTGTTCGCGCACCCAGTCCATTGCATTCATTACTCCCAAATTCAAATCGAGCAACAATAAATCCGGATTCTTTTTGATTTCGATTTCACCGGATTCCGGACATGCGCAATGCACAAGCTTATAGTCTACTCCTTCGAATATTCTTGCAATCATTTTTTCCAGACGGCGAGCGGCGAGGTTTTCATCTTCGATAAGTAGTATGCTTAGCATATTATTTAATAGTATAGCAGCTGAAATGGTTCAATGTTGACATTTATCCTTTAATGGCATCTTCAACTGGTGAGAACCATTTATCACTTCGATTTCTCATTTCTATTTTTCAATTCTCTTCCTCGCTCCGTCTATTAGTATCAATTTTATCTACCGATAGCAGATTGTTTGTACAGAATTACCGGAAATAATGGCATTAAATTTTCTCTTTTAATTCTTTGTACTTCATGCGGCTAATGGGCAGTCGCTTTCCATTTTTGAGTTCAAGCTCGTATTTGCCTCCTCCATATAAACGGATTTGCAGCATTTCCCTAAGGTCTGCGATATACGATTTATGAATCCGCTCAAAAGGTTCAGGTAGCAGATTTTCTAGGGCTTCCAAAGTTTTAGTGTGTAACTCGACGCGACCATTTTTTAGATGTACTTCTACATAATCGCCTGAGCCCTGAAAAAAAAGGACCTGGTCAATAGGAATAAGTTCCATCTTACCGAATTTTCGGATACTTAAATATTTGGCCGACTGAGTGCTGCGGCTATGGGACTCAAGCCGATCGAGGGCTTTTTGTAATCGTTCTGTGTCAAAGGGCTTTGGAATAAAATCTATCACTCCAAAATCGAAGGCTTCAATGGCTCGCTCGGGATTTCCTGATACCACAATGGTTTTAAAGGCACCGGCAGCAGCGGTTTTCAATAGCTCAAACCCATTTTCACCATTTAAGTTCAAATCAAGCATCAATAAGTCGATGGGGTGATCAAAGAGAAATTCCTCTGACTCAATCAAACTCTCCTTAAGCATCAGACTATGAATTTTTGATCCTAAGGCTTCACGTAACATTCTTTCTAATCGTCTAGCTGTTACAGCTTCATCTTCAACAATGAGAATTTTCATGCTGCAGCCCACTCCAAATCAACCTGCCAGCCGTTTTCGACAGGGCCCGAAAGCAGCTTCCACTGACCCGGATAGGCTTCCTCCAGCCGAGTGCGTACATAGCGCATTCCCGTACCTTCGGGTTTACCTTGGTTTTTTACTAAAACTTGCTCCTTGCTGTCATTAAACAATCGAAGTGATACATTTTTTCCCTGAGCCTTGATTTCCAGATCAAAATTTCCATTGTTTATCCCTGCATATCCATGGGTTAAGCCATTTTCAACCAAGGTATGTAATACCATGGGAGGGATTTTTGCATCCAAATCATTTCCCGCAACGCGAAGTGCGTAGCGTTTATCTTGCCTAAGCCCCATGACTTCGAGATGAGCTCGGCACAAGTGTATCTCTTCGCTCAAGGTGATTTCACCGCGGGCAGAAACTTGTAAAAGCATTCTTAATTCATCAGCCAAGGCTTGCACCAAACGTTTGGCCATTTTTGGTTCTTCTTCTAGCCAGGCAATAATTGAGTTTAGGGAGTTCAATAAAAAATGAGGTTGAATATTTTTTTTCAGCACTTCGATTTCTAGCCGCGCAGAGCGTAACATCGATTGTTGGTGACTTTGATTTTTCAGGCTCAAACGTTTAGAGTGGCCCAGAATCATGAAAAATACCATGATAGAAAGGCCTAAGGCCCAACCTAATTCAATTTGAAATTGCCAACTTAGTGCTACTCCAAAAGTCAAAAAAAGCATACCTGTTAACATCAAGCCATTTCCCGCCACTTTTCGTCTCACCCCATCACCCAAAAACCAAAGGCATAATGCCAGTGAACTGTAAGAGATAAGCTGGTTAAACCAGGTTATTCCCAAACCGAATTGTGTTGGCAAAAATCCAAGCTGAAAAATCATCCAGGATAGGGCTCCCAGGCAGGCCGTGATATAGACATAGGGTTCTAACTTCGGGTGCCGTGATTCAGACTCTCTAATGCAATAAAGTGGGGGTAGAGCCATCATAAAAATCCAGCAGACTGCCAAAACTATTTTTTGAATCGTGAAACCCAATGCTCCCAAGTCGAGATACAAGACTGATTCGGCAGAAATTAAATAAGCAGCCGATGAGAAAAAGAGCATCCCAAAGAACAAGCAACCGTTTCGAATAGAGCGGTCAGTATTGTTGATTTGAAAAAATCCCGTAAACAGAAAGATTCCAGCCAGCAGAAACATGATAAGAGAACTTGTATAACGTTCATTTCTTAATGTATCCAATCGTCCCAGGCTAAAATATCCGGGGTAAGATTGCGCTAATCGGTTGTTTTGAGAACTGCGAATTGCGATAACATGCTTACCCGCTTTTGAAAATTCAGGTGGAATAACAAAAAAATGTTTGCTACCCAGGCGCTCTTCATTTTTATTCGAAGAGACTTTTCCATTTTCACCTATAAGTACGCCATCCCAATAAATTTCCATGGCAGTATTAGGAAAAGAATTAAAAAGTGCCCAAGGCCTATCTGGCCTGCCATCTCCTGCCAGTGATACGGAGTGACGAAACCAATGCAGTCCAGAACCTAGATTGCGTCCATCCCATTCGCATTGTCCTTTGGGAAGCAAGGTCCAATCGGATACATCTAAGGCAGTCGTCTTCCAGCTCAAGTCATCACCCTGGTGATATAGCCAGGCTCGATCCAGTTTTTCTTCGCTGGGCTCTACCTGGATTCTGCTCTTGGTAGATTGATTGCTAATGGGGAGTGACGTGGGATTTCGCTTTGAATCCCATGCTGGTGCATTCAGCCACCCGAAGCTAAGCAGTAAAAGGCTGACCAACATAACAGAAAAATCTAAACGAAAGCATCGGTAGTCTTGATGAAGTAGCCCGATTCCAGACTTGCCAATTTTAGAGGTTCTCATTCAATTCCATAAATTGGGTGTGAATCTTGTATACTAAATGTGGTTTGAAAGCACTGAGGAAACCATGCCCAAGCATCCCAGGATACTAGCCTATAATCTACTCCCAAGTAATGAAAATGGGGAAGTCAATAACCCCCAAGTGCACCTTCTTTCTTTCAAGCGCATCCCTTGCCGGGTAAACAATGGGGTGAGAGCTTCCTGCGCACGTCATTATGACAAGTAAATTGGATTCACTCTCTCCGGAACACTGGGAGCAACTTCCCGATGAAGCCCTACTTCAATTGCGAATTCGGCATCTGGGACTCAGTGTAGAACGTCCACCCCTCAAAGAGCGAATTGGAAAATTGTATTCCGAGTTAGAAGCCAAGGGCATTTTATTCCATCCAAAATGTTATTTGGCTGATGAGTGGCTTTGTCCTGATAAAGCACCCATTGTGGGGATTCCCTTCTTTTTGGCTCACCCTAAACTGACCACGCTCGAAAAGAAAATGATGCTAGAAGCTGAAGGTGATACAGAAAGCGAGTTCATGAAGCTCTTGCGGCATGAAATGGGGCATGCCATCAATTATGCCTACCGTATTTTTCAGCGCCCCAAATGGCGGGAACTCTTTGGCCTATTTACCAAACCGTATTATGATGTATCCTATTATTCGCGTCCCTATTCACGAAGGTATGTAACACATCTGCGCGATAATTATGCACAAGCACACCCTGATGAAGATTTTGCAGAAACATTTGCAGTGTGGTTAACACCTGACTTGGATTGGAAAAGCGCGTATCGGGGTTGGCCCGCCCTGAAAAAACTGGAATTTGTGGACAAGATTATGGTTGAATTACGAGGGAAGCCACCCTTGGTCAAGGTAAACTCAAAAGAAGGACCTTGGAGCGCTTCACGAATGTCAAGCACACTGGAACACTTTTATATTCGAAAAAGACTGTATCTCAAAGAAGAATTTCCCGGATATTTTGATGCTTCTTTACAAAAAATTTTCTCAGGTTTGGAAAATGACCTTTCAGCAGGCCGATTTTTACGTAAACACCGTAAACATATGTTGGAATCAGTGGCAAGGTGGCTACCCCAACGCAAATACGATATCGACAAGTTTTTGCGAAAACTTATTACCCGCAGTGACGCACTCTCCCTCCGCCTACACCGAAGCGAACCAGATACCATGGTGGATGCTGCCATGTTTGTGGCATCCGTTATGGGAAGCATGCGCAGTTTTAATGGTGTCCATGAAGGTCGGTAGTAACATATGAAAAAAGTGTTACATATTATGGTCTTAGTCGATGCACTTACAATTCCCGATGCCGACCCAGAGTTTAAAGAAAAACCTGAAACAACCAATATGGAATACAACGTGGTCAGGGCACTGCGCCAGTTGGGTCACGAGGTTAAAATTTTGGGTATTTCCGATCAAATCGCTCCCTTGGTAGAATCTTTAAATCACTCCCACCCTGATTTGGTCTTTAATCTGGTGGAGGTTTTTCGGGATGAGCGACGCTTCGATGCCAATATCGCCGGCTTGCTCGAATTGGCGGGTGTTGCTTTTACCGGCACCGGGTCTACTGGTCTCATGATCTGCCGAAATAAAGGTTTATGTAAACAAGTGCTGAGTACCCGTAAAATCAGGGTTCCCGGCTATCATGTCTTTCCCATTGGCCATAAAATAAAACTGACAAAAAGTCTGCATCTTCCCTTGGTAGTGAAGCCGCTTTTTGCCGATGGGTCTGAAGGAATTTCCAATGCATCACTGGTAAAAACCGACAAGGAATTGGTCGAACGGGTCAGTTGGGTACATGAGCAAATGCATCAACCCGCTATTGCCGAAGAATACATCGAAGGTCGGGAGTTTTACATTGGAGTTCTTGGAAACGGCAAATTAAGTGTATTACCCCCCTACGAACTCTTTTTTGGAAAAGAGGAAGACGGAGGGCCGGTGATGGCTACTTATCGGGTAAAGTGGAACAAAAAATACCAGGATAAGTGGAACATTCGCTTTGGATTAACCGAAGTCGAAGAGAATGTTCATAAAAACATCTCCCGGGTCTGTCGCAAAGTTTTTAAACTGCTGCAATTGCAGGACTATGCGCGTATCGATCTTCGCCTCACCCCTGAAAACAAGGTTGTCATATTAGAAGCCAACCCCAATCCAGATATCAGTGATGGCGAAGAGATAGCAGAGGCGGCGAAGAAAATAGGAATCAGTTACAAGTTGTTGATTGAACGGATTATTGAGATGGCACTAGCGCGCCATCGAAACCAGAACACTGTGTAATACAGTTCTTTTTAACTGCGCTCTTTAAAATAGGCACCTATAAACAAGGCTCCGCCAGCCAGTCCTATGTCCTTAAACATACTGGTCATAGCCATCATTTTCATCATGGGATCGCTGGCCCCCATTCCCGGAATGTGTAGCATCACCACAAATCCCAGTAACATAAGGGCATAGAGCACACAGGTAAGAAAGGCAATCCGGGGTATAAAGATTCCCACCGCTGCGGCTAGCAAGGCGATGCCTGTAAAATAAACCCACAGAACCCCACCGGGTTCGGTTGGTGTAATGAGAATCGACAATTGATTGTGAAAAATTTGCCTCTAAAACTTTGGAAAATTAGTTGCGAAGTTTATCCAGCAAAGTGTTTAGTTGAGCGGCTTCATCGTGGTTCAAGTGCTTTATAGTATCAATCAGCGACTTTTCAACTTCGTCCAAATCCTTTAACAGTTTCAATCCCTTTTCTGTGATTAACACATCGACTGCGCGTCTATCGTTGGGGCATTCTCTTCTATCTACAAAATGTTTCTGGCGCAATTTTTCCACCAAACGGGAGGCGTTGCTCATCTTGTCGAGCATTCTTTCCGTCAGCAACTGAATGGTGGCTGGTTTGGGATGCTGCCCTCGAAGGATGCGAAGAATATTAAACTGTTGGGGCGAAATCCCAAACTCTTTCAGTCGCAAAGAGATTTTGGATTCAAACCAATGGGATGTATAGGCTAGATTGATTATCACCTTCTGGTGTTCACTCTTAAAGTGGGGTTGCTTGATTTCATCTTCGATTCGCACAGGTCAAATATAGGCAGATGTATTAAATGTTGCTACATGTATTTTTGTGATTTTTAAAAAAATTAACCGTATTTTAGTGAGTGGCCTATGCCGAGTTTAAACGTCACCAAACTCAAAGGGCTCAATTTTTGTAGGACACAGTGAATGGCTGCTAGCATTGTTTGGTTCCAGCGCGACTTAAGATTAACCGATAATCAGGCCTTGGCTGCTGCGTTTAAGCATAGAGAAACAATCTACCCCATCTATCTGTGGTCAGAAAAAAAAACGGCAGCGGGACAGGTGGGTAAAGTAAGTAAAGTCTGGCTGCAA
>JBBQAD010000133.1:0-8440 GCA_038315885.1 Fibrobacteria bacterium
AGTATTTTTAGCCTGATTCAAGCGAACCAATGCTGTAAAATAGGCACTTTCCTTTTCACTTAAATCCAATGCGGATGCAACAGATTCTGAGGACTCTATGGAGAGATTTCTTTTTCCTTGAATTACACGCAGAATAAAATCACGGGCTTTAAATCCCGCTTTGTCTGAAAATGTTTTTAGTGAAAAGCCTCGACTATTTTTTTTGCGGTATTTGAAACAATCCCCTATGAAATTGCGATAATTGTCGTATTCAAAAAGCTTAGGCTTATCAATTCTTTGGAGCTTATTCTGTTCCATAGTATGAATCTCAGTAAGCGGTACTTCTGGTAACTTCTTTTTCTCATTTTTTTTCATTATAAAAAGTTAAGCCTTCATATGGGGATAAGTTCAAAGTAATCTGGAAATAGAAGCTAGGCAGGCAATTGTTGTCTAAGATTGATGTCTCTAGACAACAAATTAAGACAACAAGGATCACCGGATTGTAAAAAGATGAGGTAGCTTCTATTGAAATACCTGCGCAACGGTTACGACTTTTTTCAAGCTTAAAGAGAATGCTTGCTATGAGCTTAAAATCTTGACTGTAATGGTTCTAAAAGTTGAGTCCATCGTCGATGAAAAAGATGAGCCGAAATCTCTTTTCCAGCTAACAGCGCCTCTGAAAAAAGCGTAGGAAACTTGGGACTTGCAAGTAAAAATCCACTGAAAGCAAGTTCAAAGAGCGGGAACCTGGCAGTTCTTTCACTGTTCCCCTGTCTATTGTGATGCAAAACTCTGGATGATCCCAATTCGTCATTCCCTGATTTTCGACTAAGGCGGGCGATTAAATGCTTTGCCAAAGGGGCTAACCAAATTTGGGAGCTCCATACAATGGCCAAGGTTCTAGACGCATGTACAATGAAGGATTGGAGTCCTTCCCAGGTTATCCACGTGCCCTGAATACTGCGACCAGGTGTATCAAATAAATGCAGCAGAGCTAAAAATATCAGCCAGGGCCAAGTGTAACGGAGCAAGCGAAGATTTTGTCGAACAGAGAGGCAAAATGCTAGACAGGCTGCCCCCAAGCTTAGCTGCCAGGCCAAGCCGGGCAATAGAAAAAAAAGTAGAAGCACGGCGAGTAACACTTTGATTCTGCCATAAAGGCCTGGAGAGACGTCTAGAGTATTGGTCAAATGAGATTGGGTGGTATCCCTAAGTGCGAGGGAATTGGGACTCTGATTTTCCCAGGCACTAAATAGTTGCGTTCTTCCCCGGTATGCTAAAAATGATGTAAACATTCCAGAAAGCAGTGACCAAGCTAGGAGTGGGGGAATTTGATAATAAAAACCGGAGTGTCCGATTAACAGTTTTTCAACGGTATACAGTTGAGCCAGGTTAAAGCCTGAGGATAGCAGCATCCCCGCACCTAACCAGCCCAAAATATTTCTCTTTACCAAAAAAAAACAGATCGGTCCGAGTAAGCTTAGGGAACTTAAACCAGAGACCGTACTGATTAGCCAGCTGCTGGCGGGTAAGGCACCAAAAATTAGCGAAAGAATATTGCGAAAACCAAAGAGATATAGGGTGGCGCTTGTTCCATAGCGAAGTAAAAAGGGCAGCAGCACCAGATGGGAAAGCCCTAGACGCATCCAGGGAAAAAGCGGTATTCTGAGCAGCAAGGAATCGACTATTTGTAATACTGCAGCCCAGACCAAGGCCCTGGCAAAACCTGAAGCGGTCAATGAATGACTAAATGAACTATTGGGTGATTGCATCGATATTGTCGGTTTCGTTCTTGCCAGTGATACGGATGCTGAGTTGTGCGGGAGCACAAGTGATACTGCGTCCTGCAAGTTTAATCGTTCCCGTGCGTACACAAATTTTATGTAAACAAGGTGCCTCGACTACACGAATTCCCTTTTCATCGATTGCCAATTTAAAAAGGCCTGTTTTCGTTTCGATTGAATAGAATTGCGACGGTGTATCGAGCCGATATTTGGCAAGTAGCCTCCCCTTTTCGCGAACTTCTGCCCAATGTCCAATGACCTTTGGGATATGCACAGAGCTCGCTAGTGTAACTCCGATCAGTGTAATGGCGATGAGCAGATCAAGGGGCCTAAATAATTTTCCTTCTTGAGTACTCAATTGTTTGTTATTCTTTCAATCGCGACATGCTGGTACATTGAGATTTGATAACCTCGGCTGCATCCCTGGGCTGCTAACACTACACAATCCCTCGGGACTTTCACGAAACCACAAGGCTTTCCAAGGAACGAAGTTGGCCAGAATTCCCGCCCTTTCGGGGCCGAGTACAAAAAGGCAGGTAGCAAGGGCATCGGTATACTGGTTACGAGTGCTGATAACTGTTACAGAGACTGAGGCTCGGGCAGGCCAGCCTGTTTCAGGATTAAAAATGTGATGATACCGAATTCCATCCTTAATGAAAAAGCGTTCGTAATCTCCGGAGGTCGACACCGCTTCTCCTGGCTCCAGACGAAGAATGGCGGCCAAAGAATCAGGGCTTCCCCTCGGATGCCGAACCCCGATTCGCCACTCCCCAATGGCCTTGGCATGACCTACGCGCACTTCACCTCCTGCCATGACTAAATGAATGGGAATGCCTAGGGAATCGAGGATACGGTGGAATCGGTCAACAGTATACCCTTTTGCTATAGCTCCTAAATCGAGAAATACTGAATCGGCATTCAGTATTACAATACCTGAATCGGGCAGTGTAACTAAAGAAGACGGTCGGCTAAGGGCCTCTCCCTTTGGTCTAAACCTTTCGATAAGCGTGCTGTCAGGAATGGTCGGATTCTCAGTGCCACCCATTCCCCATATTTTTTTTAACTGATGCAAATTAGGATTGAAAGCCCCTCCGCTACGGTCTCCAGTTTCCAACGCCATCTTGAGTAGCGTCCAAACTTCCAATGGTACAGAGAGACTATCGCCTTTTTTTCCCCGGATTTTGTAAAGCGAAGACGTGCTATCATAATCACTATACAGCCCTTCTAAGCGTTGCGTTTCGCGTTCAAGCAAGGCAAAGGCTTGTTCGGCTCGCGAATCGTTCACTTCATATAATGTGGCATGCATTTGGGTATCCATACCCGCCCAATCCTGCTGGCTTTGCTTTTGTTGACAGGCAAAAAGGCTGCTGAGAAACAAACAAATAGCCACAATTTTGGTTTGCCGATTCCTGATGTCAGCAATTCGGGCTGGAAGAACAGGCAGAATGGAAAGGTGGAAATTCATAGATTTTAAAATTCTTTTTTGAATCTCTCAGCAGGAGACTATTACAAGAATCCAGAAGCTAATAATAGTGTAGTTTCCCACATGAAGTTTTAAAATTTGTTTAAAAAGAGAGGCTTTGTTATTTCTGTATTATGAGATCAGGTTTACTTGCATTAGGTATAGATGTGGGCGGTTCAGGAATCAAAGCCGCCTCAGTGGATTGTGCCACCGGCGCTCTCTTGCAAGAGCGCTTACGCATCGAAACTCCGACTCCGGCTACTCCGGAGACCGTGCTTGAAGTGATTAAAGCTTTGGTGAAGCATTTTTCATGGAAGGGACCCATCGGGTGTGGTTTTCCGGCAGTGATTGTTAAAGGATGTATAAAAACTGCGGCCAACATTGATTCTTCTTGGCTGGGGGTGAATGGGGAGGAACTTTTTTCCAAGGCTACAGAGCTACCTGTACGTATGGTAAATGATGCCGATGCAGCGGGCTTGGCAGAATTTCGTTTTGGGGCAGGGCTTGGGCAGTCGGGTGTAACTCTGCTTTTGACTTTAGGTACGGGAATCGGCTCGGCCTTGTTCCATGATGGTGTCCTGGTGCCCAATACAGAGTTTGGACATCTTGAATTCAAGGGTGCACAGGCAGAAAAATTTGTGGCAGCCTCCATTCGAAAAAAAGAAGACCTATCGTGGTCAGAATATGGAGGTCGCTTAAATGAATATCTCGGACATCTGGACCGGGTATTTTCTCCAGATTTGATTCTGTTGGGTGGAGGTATCAGTAAAAAATTTGAAAAATACTCTGAATACCTTGTGCTAAATACCAAAGTGATGCCTGCTCGATTAGAAAATCAGGCAGGAATTATTGGCGCGGCCATTCATGCCTGTGAAGAGAAACGTTAGAGACTATGGAGAAAAGCAAATCAAATGCAGGTTTGCATATTGACGGGCATAAACAACGCTGTCCCTGGGTCGACCTGACAAAGCCCGATTATGTACTGTATCACGATTTGGAATGGGGAGTACCAGTTCATGAGGATCAAAAACTGTTTGAATTTCTGATTTTAGAAGGAGCACAAGCCGGACTGAGTTGGTATACCGTTTTAAGCAAACGGGAGAATTACAGAAATGCTTTTGCAAATTTTGATGTGCACAAAGTTTCCCGTTTTCGACCAGAAAAAATAGAGAAATTGATGCTGAATCCCGGCATCATTCGCAACCGTTTAAAAATCGAATCAACCATTATCAATGCTAAATCATTTATTGAGGTTCAAAAAGAATTCGGGAGTTTTGCAGCCTATAGTTGGCGCTTTGTGGAAGGAAAGTCAAAGCCACAACCGAATCGATTGAAAACTATAAAAGATTATCCTGCTAAGACTATTCAATCAGATGCTTTTAGCAAGGACCTAAAAGCCCGGGGATTCAAATTTGTCGGTTCCACCATCTGTTACGCCCACATGCAAGCAGTGGGTATGGTAAACGATCACAGTGTAGATTGTTTCCGCAGAAAAGAAGTCTAGGGAATTGTTGTCAATAAGATGAATTCAATAGAAAAGATTGCCAATTCTGGCCTGGATTGGTAGCGTTTTGTTGAAGAAGAACAAAATGGCTTAATTCAGTCATTGAAGGAAAAAATGAAAAGAACAACTGTTAGCAAGTTCAAATTTGGCGAATTAGTGTTTATAGGCTTATTTCTTGCCGCCTTCAGCCTATTTAACTGCTTTGGCGATGACGGCAAATCAACAGGAACAGTGGCAGACACTCCCGCATTTAATATCGATTCTCCCACCGAAGGGGCCAGTTTGGGAAATACTGTTCTATTAAAATTAAAAACTCTTCATATTACCTATAAAGTGGATACAACAAAAGTAGAAGGGCAAGGACACTTTCATGTTTTCCTGGACGTAAGCCCAAACCCAGCCAGATCAAATTATACTCATATGGTGACAGTGGGAGATACAGTCACTCTTGGTGGCCTTGGCGCTGGACCCCATAGTGTTATTGTTTCTTTTCACTATGCCGATCACAGTTATTCGGGCCTATCGGATAATGTTAATTTTACAGTAGCTGTCTCTGCTAAAGAGTCCTTTAATATTGGAGACTAGCGACAAATTCGATATGAAATTAAACCGCTTAGCGTAAAGTGCAGTCAAAGTTTAGACAGTCGTAGAACTTGTTTGTTTAAATACCTTGGAAATTTCCAATTAAATGATTGATGACAAATTTACCGAATTCGATGCCAGTCAAGGCGAAGGAGGTGGCCAGGTTCTACGCACTCTGCTCAGCCTGTCAATAATAAGCGGTAAATCCATTCATCTTCATTCCATTCGAGCAAGAAGGCCCAAGCCCGGCCTGGCTGTACAACATCTGGTTTGTATCAAAGCAGCTGCCGAGCTATCGGGAGCAAGTGTAAGCGGCGCATTCTTTGGATCACAGTCTCTTTACTTTTCACCTGGAAAGGTGAGGCATGGAAAGTATCACTTCAAAATAGATACGGCGGGAAGTTCAACTCTAGTTTTTCAAACTGTAATTCCGGCACTTTTGAAATGCCCAGGTGATAGCCACTTTATTTTTGAAGGGGGGACGCATAATCCATTGGCCCCCTGTTTTGATTTTCTAGATGAAGTGTATCTGCCTTATTTAAGAGATATGGGAGTTCAATGTGAATTACTGATTAAAAAAAAAGGCTTCTTTCCGATTGGCGGCGGTCTCTGGGAAGCTCATTTGAATGTACCTGTTCAATTAAAACCTATAAAACCAATTCTTGCCAAACCGGATTTCCATACTCATTTGACTGTATTGCATCCACGAGTTACCCATTCCCAAATTCAGGAGACGATGGAAAGACTGATCATGTCGTTACAATTAAATTCGCGGCAAATCTCTTGGGACGCTAGTCCCGATTCTCCGGGTCCGGGCTTGGCCTTATTGCTGCGTTATAAAAACAAGGCCGATCAAAGCTGCTTTAATATGGAAAGCAGCTTAAATGGTCCACGCCAAAAGTTTCTTGATCAGGCAGACAAGTTGATTAGGGATGTAAATTATTTTCAACGGTTTTTGGTACCGGTGGGCAGATACCTCGCTGATCAGCTGATATTGCCCATGGCCCTAAGCGGTTTTGGTCATTTTAGAACTTGCCCTTTGAGCAATCACTGTAAAACTCAAATAGACTTGGTAAATAAATTTTTAAAGTTTCCAATAGAGAGCCGGGACGTTGAAAATGGGGCCATTGATTTAACGATTGGTGTAAATTCTTAAACGTAGCGATAGTGGGAGGCAGGATGAAAATATTGATTACCGGAGCTAGTGGCTTGTTGGGCCGAGCAGTCATGCGAGAACTCGAAGATGTAAACAGTAAGACGCCGTCAAACTCATTTCACATTCAAGGCCTTGCGCATCGAAGGGCCAAAGCTCCCTTAAGAAGCCTGGATCTAACCCAGAGAGATACCTTGAAGCTTTTCTTGGATGAAGAACAACCCGATTGGATACTTCACTGCGCAGCCGAAAGACGTCCGGATATAAGTGAAAAAGATCCACAAGCTACCACCCAGTTAAATGTGGAAGTAAGCCGCCAATTGGCCCACTGGTGTGCCGAATCAAAGTCAGGGATACTGTATCTGTCGACGGATTATGTCTTTGATGGAACAGCCTCTCCCTATTCACCCGAGGCTAGGCCGCGCCCCCTTAATCATTATGGCATGAGTAAATGGGGAGGGGAATTGGCTGTAATGGAGTCGGGCGCATCTTACGCAATCTTGCGGGTACCCATTTTACACGGTCCCACCGATTCAATTGATGAGAGTTCGATTACCAAGCTGTATTCACTGGTGAAAGAAAAACCGGATGCCTCAGTGGAACATTGGGCGACGCGCTTTCCCACCTTCACACCCGATGTGGCTTATGTAATCAGACAGATGCTGGAGAAACTAAGTACAAATAAGATGCCAAGGGGAATCTACCACTTTTCGGGTTCTGAACCTTTTACCAAATATGAAATGGCTGTCGTCATTGCCGAATTATGCAAACTTGATGCAAGCCAATTGGAGGCGGATCCAAATTTACCTTCAGGCGCTCCGCGACCCAAAAATACCCATCTGGATTGTTCAAAACTGGAGTCCTTAGTGGATTGCCGCCGCACCTCGTTCCGCGATTCGATTCAAGAATCTCTGCGGTCTTGGATTTAGTGAGATTAGATTCATTTATTTTTAAGCAATTGTGATGTTTTCAGTATAGCTTGCTTACGGTCACTAAGCGCTTAGTAGAAGATTTTTGTCTTGGAAAGCGACTAAGCGCGATAAAATGACACGCTCTGCAGTCCGCAAGGTCGACCCCAGCCTCTACGCCTTCTATGAAAAATGGTATTACAGTGCCATTCGCGAAGTATTGGCTCTCGAAGAGTTTCGGGGGAACTTTTCCCAGCTTGCTAGATAAGTTGGGTTTTATTCAAAAAACCGCTTCTGGCGGTTTCCGACGAAAAGAAGCCTTGCTGACAACTGGTACAGAAGCCTATCATGGCGCCATCCACTCCTTTCAACGCCAGACGATGGCCTTAGCTGAGGCTGCTATCGATGGAATCCCAAAAGAAAAAAGGGCACTATGTACATTAACACTCAGTCTCTCAGAAGAGGCTTATCTTCAGTGCAAGGAACGCATTGTTCAGGCCTTAAAAGACATGCTGGAGTCTGCCAAAGAAGCCCAGAAACCCGATAGAGTGTATCAATTAAATATTCAAATGTTCCCGCTCACTCAAATAGTTCAATCTAAAAGTGAATCTGCAAGCAGCTTAGCGCCCAAAGTAGGGGAGATGAAATAATGAGGCCTTCCAAAGTGGAATTTTTGGTCAATCCATTTCGGATCTTAACCATTGAAACGCAAGCTTTGAAATTGGTAATGGGACTTTTTTTGTGGTGTGTTTTTTTGCAAGGCTGCGTAAATGATATAGAGAATCCAAATACAGGGGGTGGTTCAGAAACCTGGGGCTTGAGTGGAAGCTTGGTTCGCCCCAATGGTGATTTTGTTTCAGGCGCTAGAATAAATCTTTTGAATGATAGCGGACAAGTTATTGAGAGTACCACTAGTGATGCCAAAGGCCATTGGTCAATTAAATCTAAAAAAGAAGGGGTATTTTTAAAAGAGTGTAGCAATGCAAGTGAAGCGGGTCAGCTTAAATTCGTCGAAGGGAAAAAGGGCGATCATCTGGTATTAGCTCCTGATACTCTACGACCTTCGAC